>CAIOZP010000141.1 GCA_903862805.1 uncultured Fibrobacterota bacterium | reverse complement strand
GATTTCCTGCGCGACATCGGCAAGCAACTAACCGTCAGTTACATGCTTGCCAAAGATTCCGTGCAATCCAGAATGGAAGGCGGGATTTCTTTCACCGAGTTCAGCTATCAGTTGCTTCAGGGTTGGGACTATCACCACCTCAACCAGACCCAAAAATGCACCGTACAAATCGCCGGAGCCGATCAGTGGGGCAACATAACCGCCGGAACCGAGATCATCCGCAAGATGAGCGCCGGCGAAGCCCACGCCGTGACCTGTCCGCTCGTGACCAAAGCCGACGGCACAAAATTCGGCAAGAGCGCCGCTGGTGAACGCATCTGGCTTGATCCGAAATTGACCTCGCCGTATAGGTTCTACCAGTTCTGGCTGAACGCAGGCGATGACGAAGCTGCGAGATATATCCGGATTTTCACATTGCTCGGCAAAGAGGAAATCGAAGCGATCGAGGCTGAACACGCACAGGCGCCACATCTTCGGTTACTTCAAAAAATACTCGCCGAAGATGTCACGACACGGGTTCATTCAAAAGCGGCTTTCGAGAGCGCCCAAAAGATTTCAAAAATTCTTTTTGGTGAAGGTTCGATAGATGACCTCAGAAACATGTCTCTTGGAGAGTTTTCTGATTTTCTCGGTGATGGATTGCCGTGTATGCAGATCAGCTGTGAATCACTCGGGAATGGGCTGTCTGCAATAGATGTTCTAACGACACCACAAGTAATTGCTGGCTGCAAATCTGCATTCGCTTCAAAAGGTGAAGCAAAACGGGCGCTTCTGGCAAACGGGGTTTCTATCAATCAGCAGAAAGTTCCGCTTGAAAAAATCGTGACCGTCAACGATTTCATAATCCAGAAAAAATTTGCCTTGCTCCGAAAAGGCAAAAAGGACTATTCTATTATCGAATTGATATAAAGGAGGTCTGCATGAATGAGAAAAAAGTGCAGAGGCAGAACGGAGGATTGCGAATCCCTCTGCCGACCAAGACGGGAAAAGTCTGTCGCGACAAAACAGTTTACTCGCGAAAGCAGAAACATCAGAACGAGGAAAAGGGCCAGACGTTGGGCCCTTTTTCTTTTGAGCAGTATCCAGTATAAATCAGTGTAGGAATGGTTTGTCTCCGTTGATACCTCCCAAATAGTTCGGTGTGTATAAGCCTGCTTACTGGCAGTTAAGCGGAATTACACAAAATCTGTGAAAAAAAGGGTCTCGCGTACAATTTGCGAATAATTTTTTCGTATATTCAGGGAAATATGTTTTCCCCCGCCGCGTTTTTGTAGTATCTTATCGGCGACATCTTTTTCCCGGGAAACGAAATGGCATTACCTTCGATCTACCTTTATGTTGATTACCGGCAATATCTTGCCGACGTTCTTGAGTCGTTGAAGCAATCAGATTCTACTGTAGGCTTCAGAAGCATTGCCCGTATGGCAGGCTCATCTTCACCGAACTTTCTGCAGCTTATTCTTTCAAGAAAGCTTTCTATAAGCGATTCGCAAAGAGAGTCGCTTTGCAAGGAACTTGCGCTGTCGGCCAAAGACAGCCAGTATTTCCAGATACTTTGTGAATTTGATCATGCAAAGACCCATACAGAGAAAGACTCTTACTTCCATAAAATCATGATGACTCGTGAATATCGTCAAATCCGGACGATAGAAAACCGTCAGTATGAGTATTTTTCCAACTGGTACAATCCGGTGATCCGTGAGCTTGTACTTTCTCCGGTTTATCCAGGAGATCCCGAATGGATTGTTGAACGGATTGTTCCTGATGTTTCACCGGTAAAGGTTCGCAAGAGCATCGAGCTCCTCGAATCTTTGGCGCTCATCCGCCGTCGCGAAGATGGAAAATACGAGGCTGATGACAAAACTATCAGCACGCCATCGCAGGTTTTATCCGTTGCGGTTGTCAAGTATCATAAATCTGTTATTGAACTTGGCCGCGAATCGATAGAGCGCTTCAAAAGCAAGGAACGCGACATTCGTTCGGTAACGATCGGGCTTGACGCGAAAGGTTTTGAGGAGCTCAAATCTAAAATGGAAGCTTTCTGGAAGGAATTGCTGGCCTGGGCAGATGCGGAAAAAAGCGACGGTACGGTGGCGCAGGTAAATCTGCAGCTCTTTCCGCTGACCAGAAAGGTGAAGTCGAAGAAATGAGCAAGCTAATAAAATACGCCGTTTTTGTGGCGTCGGTTGGTGTAGTTATAATTGCCGGATGCGGGAAGTCAGATGTTGCGGGCGGTAGCGGTGCTGGTAATCCGGGCGCAGTGGCATCGGTAGCCATGCTGGCGACTGAAGCGGAGACATTGGTTACGACCGGCTCTTCTGAAAAAGGTTTCCAGCTTTTGGATGCGGCCGGCGACACGTTCTTTGTCACTACGGCAACAGTGCACGTTTCCGAGGTGAAATTTCTTACGGCCGATTCATCCGAAAATACGACGTTGAAGGGTCGGTTCACTTTTGATCTGATAAGAGGAACCACCAATCAGTTGGTTGACACTGTTAATGGAATCGCAAAGCAGCCGACGGATTCGATAATCCTTGATTCTGCCAAGTATGTTGGGCTTTGGATGCTGATAAACACGAATTCTCCAGACACTACAGACATCGTTTTGTCCGGACAGATCCATTGGTTGCACGGAGGATTTCCGCAGGCATTCCGTTTAGGAATAGACGATATGACCCCAACGGCCATAAGCCAAGGCTTCTCTGATTCGATCCAGGGAGGTGCAGGATTTGTGGTGAACGGTTCTGGTGGGGTGCATTTTTCGGTAAGCATTCCTGCTTCAAATTGGTTTAGCGGATTGAATCCTGCCAGTGGTGATTTTGACACAACAAGCGACACCGTTTCATTAATTGCCGGCTCGCCATCCGAGAATAATGTACGTAGCAAAATCGGTGATGGTTACGCACTGTCGAGTAAGCTTGAAGTAACAAGAGATTGACGAGCACGATTAATGTTTGTTCAAACCCGGTCTTAACGGATCGGTTTTTTTTATTATATTCACACCTGTAAAACAAATTTATCGGTCTTGAGAAGGGGAACCGAAATGACAAAAAGCATTATTCTTTGTGCATCGATACTTGGTATTTCATTTGCAGCAATGGCCGCAAGCCCACTTTTAGGCAAAGATTTAGTTTTAGATCACAATCGATGGTCGGTAGATTGTGACACCTTCAGCTCGAAATTAGACACCGGCACGTCTCTTTTTGTGGAAGGTGTAGCAACCGCGAAGTTCAGGCAGGGCCGTACTCAGCGATACAACGATAACACATACGTTGAAATGTTCTGCAAACTGACTGGCGGAAATCTTGACAGTGTCGAGACTATTCACATCGTTTACAGGTCGTCTGACTCTCTTGTCGTGAAGTTTTCGCAACCGGATTTGTCAGATCCACCAGAAGGCGACGGAAGCTATGCGTTGTATCAGTATAAAATAGGAGACTCGCCGGATACGTTTGCTGTAGCAGACATCCCGATCTGGTACTCTTCACAGCCAGAGTGGACACCGCGGAAATCAAAGAATGTCACGTTCAAGCCGGAAAAGGTCAACACCCTATACTTTTCCCCGAACCTCGATGACAAGATCGGCGGAAAGGCCGAAATTGAAATTAAGAGTATTTCGATGTTTCCCAAGCAGAACTGATCTTCCATAGCTCATAGGCTCGGCATCCTTTTAGTCTTAAGGATGCCGATGTTTGCCTAAAAATTGCTTACTGATAATTAATGTAAGCTCAAAAATATTTCGGCAAAAAGCTAAAAATTTCGTTATATTGCGGACAGGTTGCTTACCAAGCGAAGTGATATGGCAGTAATTTTCGAATATCTTGATTACCGTAAATTTCTTGTTGACCGAATCGCGGAGAAGCGTGCTACGAGCATGGCGTTTTCGCAGCGCGCGATTCTTCAGCAGCTTGGGATCAAATCTTCCGGTTATTTGGCCAATGTGCTTGCGGGCCGTTCGTCACTTTCGGTGGATCAGGCAACACCTCTCGGCAGAATCCTTGGATTGTCCGGTGGAGAGGTGGAATATTTCCGCAATCTGATTCTTTTCGAGCATGCCAAAACCGTTGGCGAAAAAAATGACTTCTTCGATAAGCTTTTGGCCAGCCGACGCTTGTCTGTAAAGCTACTTTCGCAGTCGGAGCATTCACTTTTCGAGAAATGGTATTTTATTCCGGTTCGTGAACTGATGACTTTTCATGATTTCAAAGACGATTGGCACGCTCTTGGAGAAAAACTTGAGCCGCAGGTTTCTGGCAAAGATGTTGCCGAGGCTGTGAAAGCTCTTGTCGAAGGCGACTTTGTCAAGCGTAACGAAGACGGAAAGTGGGTTTCAACAGATCCGGCAATTACCACTGGTGACGATATCCGGTCGTTTATGGTCATGAGGTACCAAAAAGATATGCTTACCTTGGCCGAGCGGGCACTTTCCAAACTTCCGGCGGATGAGCGGGAGGTCGGTGGAGTGACTTTTTCGGTTTCCACCGACAAGCTTCTTCTTGTAAAGGAAGAAGTACGGAGGTTCCGGCGCCGTTTGCTTCAGATTGCTTCGGATGATATGGATTCTGATCGCGTATTTCGATGCAGTATCCAAGTTTTTCCATTGTCGCGTCCTTTGGGCAAAAAGAAATGATTTTTTCGATCATAAATAAATCCCGTTTTGCTGCACTTGTTTTTCTGTGCATAGTCGGTGTTGCTTCCATTGTTTGCATCGGTTGCTCAGGTGGCAATGTCGCCGGTGGAGTCGAAGACGGCAATGTGGTCGGAGGTATTGTTTGCGATTCATCCGGCGCGCCGGTCAAAGGTGTTTTGGTCAGGGTCGGTCCTTCCGAAAAATTCTGGAATGATACGACAACTATATACGCCGATACTACCGATTCAGCAGGTCGATTTAGCGTTTTGGTGCATGGAAGCGAAGTGCAATCTGTACTTTGCGATGCTACTGATGGGCGTAGAGGATTGAATGCCTCAGTTTTGTCTGGAGACACCACTGCTTCGATAAAAATCAATGTAACCGGTTCTTTGAAAGTTACCGTTCCCTTGTCAAAGCATGTCAGGGAATTGGTGATCTGCGGAACAGACCTTTCTACGAATATTCCTGCTGATAGCGGATCAGTTCAGATCGACAATGTGCCAGCAGGTACCATTGGGCGCTTGCTCATTGTAGATAATGGCTCGATTTCGACAGTCGTGGATTCGGCCACCATTTCATCCGGGGTGGTGACTTATGTCGGCAGACCGAAGGTTCTCCTCGTATATGGCGCGTTTGCACCTCCGAGTTTGTTGGCCTTTTTTGACAGTGCGGGAATAGACTACACGCTTCGGGCAGACTCCACGTTCTCTGCTTCTGATACTGTCGGGGTGAATGCAATCTTTCTTGCGGACGGAACCGAATTCGGCAATTCACAGTTATTGCTTGCGGTTGCCGAATTCACCACAAAAACTGTTGTGGTGTCCTGCTTGAGCATGTGGCAAACATTCGGAATGGTAGCAAGTTCTGCAACGATAACGACAATAGGGACTACAACCAATAACACCATGACACGAAGAGAAGGAGCGGCGGGGATTTTTGCGGATTCTCTTTTTACCAATGACTCCATTGTGCTCACAAATTCAGGGACATTGCTTTGGGGGCGGCCTGCACCGGCGGCATCGCGTTGGCTCAGTGTCTCTGCCGACACCTCAATGGTTACAGCTTTTGAATACGACTCCGGAGCCGTAATGGCAAATGGCACTGCAAATGGGCGAAGAGTCGGATTGTTTTTCTCGTCCGATGTAGTGTTGTCTTCCGGTTCCAATCCGATTGCTCTGGTGAAGGCGCTTTTAAGAAGAGCTGCCGGTTACAAATAACTCTCCGCATATGTCAAGCGACCCAGACTTCCGGAAATTTCACAACACAAACAATCTTGTCCCACAGACTATTTTTACCCTGATGAAGGCAAATATAGAACAACCGCAAACCTTGTTCCTTGTCAAAAAGGGAATTGAGACATTCGCAATAAACGAGCTTGCCCTTAGCGGGATAAAAGCTCGTCGGGTTGGCGATGGCACCGTTTCAGTTGACTGGCGCGAAAGATTTCCCGATCTTTGCTTTCCGTTTTGGCAGCTTGATGACATTCATGAGCTGTCGGTTGGGTTGGGTGTAGCACGTGCCTCCGATGCAGTGGACGAGTGGTTTCGTGAATCCATTTCAGACGAGAGAATAAATGCTCCGTGGCATTTCCAGTGGCTTGTTTGTGGTGAGAACGGATATCTGCACTCCGATACGAAGGGTGAGCGGATATTGGTTGGGCTCAAGAAAAGAATTTCCCGTATTGTCAAGTTAGCCGATTCGGCAGTTCCACCTATGGATGAAAATCTCTCAGGGCTTTTTGTGGCGGATGGTGCATGTCTGGACAAAATTTTTGTCTCGCGAGTAGCACGGTTTTTTGGTCAGCGCAGAATGAAGGATGATCCGGCAGCACCGTCTCGATCGTACCTTAAAATTGAAGAAGCTTTCGCCGTTTTCGGATGTGAACCGCAGACCGGAGAACTGGTCGTTGATCTCGGCGCAGCGCCGGGCGGATGGTCTTGGGGCGCTGCCAAACGTGGTGCAACCGTATGGGCGATCGACAATGGGCCACTCAAAGGTGCTGTCGCAGAATGTCAATGGGTTCATCACATTCGCGAAGATGCGTATCGCTGGCTTCCTGAAAAACCGGTGGACTGGCTTTTCTGCGACATGATTGACGACCCGAAACTGGTAGCTCCCAACATCGCCAAATGGTTCGCAAAAGGCTTGTGCCGCAAGGCCGTCGTGAATTTCAAATACGGTCGCACCGATCCGGTGAGACTGCTCGATGAAATAAGAAGCGGCAAGGCTCTGGGCATGTTGCCAAAACGACTCGTCTGCCGTCATCTCTTTCATGATCGTGACGAGTTCACTGCGATGATAGAACTGCATTGACAAAAGAGAATCAGGGAAGCGCTCGATGACGGAATCCGGAATCTTTGAGAAGATTGATAACCTTCGGAAGAAAATTGCAGGGCTTGATGCTGCCTACTACGGACGCGGCGAGTCGCTTGTAACAGACATCGAATATGACAGGCTTCATCGCGAGCTTGTCGATCTCGAAGCTGTTCACCCTGAATACGCCGATCCGTCGTCGCCGACATGCCGCGTTGGAAACGATCTGTCTGCCGGGTTTGAAAAAGTCACCCATGCAACCCGCATGATGAGCATCGATAACACCTATTCCGAAATGGAACTTCGTGACTGGCTTGCACGTTGCAGAAAGCTGCTCGATGGTGCCGAACCGAGATTTGTCTGCGAACTCAAGATGGACGGGATTGCCGTGTCGCTGCACTACCGTGATGGAAAACTGATTCGTGCGGTAACACGCGGCGACGGCAGCGTTGGCGATGACATCACGGTGAATGCCAGAACCATCCGGTCAATTCCCTTGTCGATTGACAAGCGCGAAGGCTTCGAAGTACGCGGCGAGATTTACATGAGCTGGGACTGCTTCAACAAACTGAACGAGCGCCTCGTAGAGAGCGGGCGCGAGCAGTTGCAAAATCCGAGGAACACAGCAGCCGGAACAATCAAACTGCTCGATCCCCGTGAAGTTGCGGCGCGGCGCCTCGACATTGCGGGTTATTTTTGTCTGACAGGAAAAGTGTTTCAGACACATCACGAAGGAATGGATTTTCTCTCGTCGTGCGGATTCCCTGTTGTAAAGCACTCCGAACCGTTTTCATCAGATGAAGATGTAGTAGCATTTGTCAATCACTGGCGAACAGCCAGATTCGAACTGCCGTATCCGACCGACGGGATTGTGATAAAGGTCGATTCTCTTGCTCAGCAGGAATCGCTTGGCGTCACTTCGAAAAGTCCGCGATGGGTAATCGCCTATAAATACGAGGCTGAAAAAGCGATCTCGGTTGTCGAGGCAATCGATGCGCAGGTAGGACGCACCGGCGTGATTACACCGGTTGCGAGATTGAGCCCTGTGCTTCTTGCCGGAAGCACTGTTCAGAATGCGACGCTTCACAATTACGACGAGATAGTCCGCCTGAATCTTCATGTCGGCGACAGTGTCGAGGTAGAGAAGAGCGGCGAGATCATTCCCAAAATTCTTCGGGTCACAAGTGCGGCAAACAATGATGCGTCGCCGTTTGTGCCGCCGGTTTCCTGTCCGTCGTGCGGTAGCCTGCTGGTGCGGTATGACGGTGAGATCGCGCTTCGATGTGTCAATCAAACGTGTCGTGCCCAGCTCGCCTGCTGGATCGCGTTCTATGCCAGTCGTCAAACAATGAACATAGAAAATCTCGGCCCGGCACTTATTGATCAGCTGGTAAACGCCGATCTGATTCATGATCCTTCCGACTTATATTCCCTCGATGTCAATACCCTTGCTTCGCGTGACAGAATGGGAGAGAAATCTGCGCAGAATATTATTGATGGAATAGAGGCATCGAAATCCAATCCGCTCTTGCGCCTGATTGCGGCACTGAACATCCGCATGGTCGGAGTCCAGACCGCCAAGCTCGTTGCCGCAAAGATTTCTTCGCTTCGCGATATTCCTTTTATGTCAATCGAACAGCTTACACAGATTGAT
>CAIOZP010000140.1 GCA_903862805.1 uncultured Fibrobacterota bacterium | reverse complement strand
CGTTCTACGTGGACTTGACTCATCGCTCGACAAAGCCCGCAAACGCATCGGATATGTTTCGGAGATCCCGGATTTCTATGGACACCTGACAGCCTTTGAGTCGCTGGCATTCACCTACAGGCTTCACGGATACGATCCGGCAAAACTTCGGACTGAAACCGAACGTGCGATTGCCGAAGTCGGACTTGACATCTCGGCACTTGCCAAAAAGAAAATGCGCGATCTGTCCAAAGGTATGCAGCAGAGACTCAATCTTGCTCATGCAATAATCGGCGAACCGGAGCTGCTGATTCTCGATGAGCCAATGAGCGGACTCGATCCGCTTGGCCGCAGACTTTTTCGCGATGTATTCCGAGCCATTGCAAGCCGAGGCATTCCGCTGTTTTTCTCGACCCATGTTATTGAGGATATAGAAACCATCTGCGACAGTTTGGTGGTACTTTCCAAGGGGCGGCTTTCCTATTCGGGCGGTATTTCGGAAATTGTTTCGCGCGGATATATTGGTACCGAAGTCGTACTTGACAAGTGCGAAATTTCCGGTATGAAGGAAATGGTTTCAAACGGATGCACCACCACCGAACTGCATCCATCCGGTTTGCGAATCTTCATCCCATCTTCACTTGACAGCAGGGGAATAATCGCTGGATTATGTTCGGCGGGAAACATTCCATTGTCTATAACGCCTGTTCGCCAGCCGCTCGAAACGCTGCTTTACAAACGTGAAACCGAAGGAGCTGCATCATGAGAGAAATTTTCCTTGTTGCAGCCAATACTTTCCGTGAAACGATCCGCAATAAAGTCCTGTACAATATTCTGATCTTTGCCGCTATCGTTATCGTCCTGTCAATTTCCTTTGGAGAGTGGTCGGTCTTCGCACGGGTACAAGTCATGCAGGACTTCGGTCTTGCCGCGATGTCGATCTCTGGGCTTCTGCTTGCCGTGTTTGTCGGTGTAGGAATGCTCGGAGCCGAAGTCTCGTCCCGCACGATCTACCAGATGGCGGTGAAGCCGATTTCACGCGCGTCGATAATTGTCGGGAAGTTCCTCGGACTCTCGCTCACGCTAATGCTGAACTTTTTGCTTACTGCGCTTTTCTTCACGGTCTCGCTTCTGGTGATCGGTGGATCGGTCAATGCCGGACTATGTGCCGCAGTGCTGCTTATATGGGTGCAGATGCTTGTGATAGTCGCAGCAGCGCTGTTCTTTTCAACGATCACAAATACAACAGTTGCCGCGATGCTTACAATCGGATTTTATCTGATAGGAATGTTCAACGACCTGCTCGACCTCGACAAGGCGCAACAACTTGGGCCGCTGTTCGCAGGGCTGATCAAAGCCGTCTCGATGATACTTCCGAACCTTGCCTGCTTCGACATCCGATCGCAGGTTGTCTATGAAATTGCGATTCAAAACGGGTTCATCGCTTACTCTATTCTGTATGGAATATTCTATGCAGCGATGCTGGTCTGCGCATCAGCCATAATCTTTTCGCGCAAGGATCTCTGATGCGCGGCATCATGCGGGCAGTTTCTGTGATTACGATTCTTGCCGCACTGTTTGCGGCGCAATTTTCGTTCGGCCGTATGACCGGTTCTTTCGGCAAAGAGAAACTCGAGATGTTCAGTGATATTCCGGTGAGTGAAAAGATCGCACCCCTCCTGCTCGGATATAAAACAACCTATGCCAATTATCTGTGGATCAGAACCATGCTCTACTTCGGTTCCCATTATCATGGAAACAAAGACTTCCACGAACTTGTTGCAATGACAGACATCGTGACAAAACTGAACCCGCGATTCTACCCTGCATACGAATTCGCCGGTCTTATGCTCCCCGAATGTACCGACCGATACAACGAAGCGAAAACCATTGTGAAGCGCGGCATAACGGTCTTCGGCAGTGAAAAAATAATGCTTCCATTTTACATTGCAATGATTGATCTGAACCGTCTCCACGACACTGCCGAAGCGGCGAGTTACATGATGACGGCCGCGAAAAATCCGATGGCCAAACCATACATGATCAAGCTCGCAGCGACGCTCCTTTCCAAAAGCAACAAGGTCAATCTCGCAAAAGAATTCCTTTATGACTCATACGAATCCGCCGAAAATCCTGCCGTAAAACGAGCCATTCTCGACAAAATTAAAAGCCTCAACTGAGTCCATTTTTATCTCTGATCGACTTTGGCCGAGGCTATGCCGAAATTCAATCAGTCTGCTGCCATCAACCGTTTCAATTCACATGTCGATTTTGCAGAACGCAGGACTTGTCACTTCACGCCGTGAGGGAAGTGGATTTATTATCGTCTGATTGACAAAAAGGGAAACTTTACCGCGAGAAAAATGTTGGCATTGTTTGCGAAGGAATATCCAGATATTCAAGTCGCATCTGTCAACAAAAAATTGAAGTGCAAATAACAAGTTGAAAGGGGAAAAAATAGCAAAGACAAAAATTCTTTTCCTCTGCACAGGAAATTCATGCAGAAGCCAGATGGCCGAAGGTCTTGACCGTGCATATCGGGGCGAATTGCTGGAGCCCTACTCTGTCGGGATCGAATATCTGATTTCGGTCTGCGGACATGCCGATGAAAACTGCCTGGTACTACCGCTCAAGTGTACGAAAGTTCACCACGGATTGAATGATCCACCGTGGCTCGCGAAATATGCAAACACCGAAGAGGAAAAGCTTTCGCATTATCGCAGAGTTCGCGATGAAATTAAAGAATATGTTCTGACCTTGCCTCAATTACTTCCAGCAAAAGGCGCATGTGCAATGAGCGGATCAGCAATCAAAAACCTTTCTTTCCTTGATCGCTGGCTCACTCTCTGGATTTTTATCGCGATGGGAATCGGCATTGCAATCGCATGGTTTCTGCCGAGCGTATCTGTGGCTCTTGCTTCGATGAGCATCGGTACTACTTCGATTCGATTGCAATCGGCCTGATCGTCATGATGTATCAGCCACTTGCCAAGGTTGATTATCGTCGTATCAGCAAGGTTTTTTCCGATAAACGAGCGCTGATTCTTTCACTCATTCAGAACTGGGTGGTCGGGCCGGTGCTCATGTTTGCTCTTGCAATGATCTTCCTGAAAAGCCATCCCGATCTTGCCGCCGGCGTAATTGTAATTGGACTTGCTCGTTGCATTGCAATGGTCATTGTCTGGAACCGCCTCGCCGATGGCGACTCCGAATATGCGGCCGCACTGGTTGCATTCAATGCAGTGTTTCAGGTGCTGTTCTTCGCCGCTTATGCCTGGCTTTTTGTCACCGTACTGCCTCAGTTTTTCGGAATGAAAGGGAGCGTTGTTGCAGTCTCAATGAAAGAGGTTGCGACATCGGTCGGGATATATATGGGAGTACCATTTGCAGCAGGTTTTGCGACTCGCATAATCCTGGTCAAGAATGGTACACACAGCGCTTCATGCCGAAGATCGGCCCTGTCGCGCTCATTACCCTTCTGTCAACCATTGTCGTGATGTTCGCATTCAAAGGGAAAGCCTTGAGCGTTGCCAATTGATGTGCTTCTTGTTTCTGTGCCGCTGGTTCTCTACTTTTCAATCATGTTCGGCGGATCAATTCTCGCATGTAAACGACTCGCATTCCTTACGGTGAAACAGTTTCGTTTTCATTTACAGCCGCGAGCAACAATTTCGAGCTGGCGATTGAAGTGGCGGTTGGTGTCTGGGGAATCGCATCACAGCAGACTTTCGCCGCAGTAATCGGCCCGTTGATTGAAGTGCACATGATGATCGCACTTGTCAATGTCCTGCTGAAACTGTAAAGGTTCATCAGGAATCATAATTTCAGGAGCCGTTTCTTAATTGGTAGTCACGGTCAGTTATCAGTAAATTATTTGTCGCAAAGCACCGTTCCACTCCTTTCTTTGTGCTCTTCT
>CAIOZP010000139.1 GCA_903862805.1 uncultured Fibrobacterota bacterium | reverse complement strand
TGAATTTTAAATCGCCCTTGGTTTGGGACGTGTTTGCGGTCTCCACCTATTTCACAGTCAGCGCCGTGTTCTTCTATGTGGGCCTGTTGCCAGATCTGGCGATCGCCCGCCGCCGCATTACCGGCATCCGACAATGGGCCTATCGGCTGCTCTCGCTCGGCCAGCTCAAATTAATGACAATGGCCGAGCTCACCGCCGAGCTTTCGCACTATGTTTCTGGCACCAGTGGCAAAGACATCGTGTTCGATTTTTCCGGAATTGAGCAAATCGATTCAAGCGGCCTGACCTTACTCACAAACCTGAACAAGAAACTGAAGGCCCAAAATCGAACCATCTTCGTAATAAGACCGTCACAGTATGTAACGGAGCTTTTCGCATCCTCCGGACTCGACAAGACGCTGAAAATGCTTGCCTCGCTTGCTGAACTTGAACAGCACATGTCGACAAATCTCTTCGAGCGCTATCTGCCGTACACTCACGAAGAAGAAGATGGCTTACGCAGGTTGTCATGTTCCTGCGCGGTATGCGGCTCAAAGACTGTCGTGGGTTATCTTACCGATCCGAATTTTTTCAAATGGACATGGATCGGCGACAGCCCGTTTCCTTCCTCACTTGTCAAAGAGACCGGCAAAGCACTCGACTATTATTCGATATCACCGATCGTATGCCTCGACTGCTTCATGACATCTACGAGAATCACAGATTTTAATATCGTGAACGATCACGGACTTGTCTTCAAATCGCGTCTCGACGATAATGCGAAATCGCTTCTGTCCAAAACAATCAAAAAACGTAAAAAGCTGGTTGAGACAGAAGGAGAAGAACTGAAAGGGGACTCATTTTTTGAGCACGAACGAAGTCGTGAAGCCTGTTACATTCTCTACCTGCTCGCCGAATCCTGCGCGCGCACCACGGCAGTTCTCAAGTCGAACATGACGCCACCGTTCTTTGTTGGAAACCTCAATTACATCGCGCTCAAATATGCCGAATCTACTGAACAGAAAAACGAACATATAGACAACTGCCGCACATGGTTCACGCAAGCAATCAATAATGCTGATGAAGAGAATGCATCGATATACGAGTCCACTGTGAGCTACTTCGCTCTGCTTGTAGCCGATATGAACCTTCAACGCACCAAGGATGCGGCGCAAACTTATGCCGATTTCAGCGAGCTTGTTGCCGATCTTCCGCAGAATATTTCTGCGGAGGGAATCACGAGTCCGCATTTCTGGTACAATCAGGCGAAGCTAATCTGGCAGAAGGAAATCGAGAAAGCTTCAAAGGCACTTAATCTATGACCTCCGAAAAAGACTGGGAAAGAATCAAGGGCGAACCCAAAGTAAAAAACTGGGCGGCGGCTCTTTCCGACAATACCTGCGAAATGCTCGACATCAAAGTTCTGAATACGCTTTGCAAGCCATCAGGTGAACTGTTATTTGCACTTCTCTCTGCCGACGTAAAATCACCAGACATGTTCCGTATTCCGCCTTACATTTTCATTCGCGGTGATGCCTGTATCATCGTCCCGGAAGTGGTAAACATAGACTCCGGTGAAAACCGATTCCTCACTGTGATTCAAAGGCGTATTGCATGGGGCGGCGAAAGCATCGAATTCCCTGCCGGTATGCTGGATCGCAATGTGGATCATCCTGAAGTCACGGCATTGAAAGAGCTTGAAGAAGAGACAGGTCTTGTCATACATGCCGACAGCCTTTTCAGTCTGCATGACAAACCGCTCTATTCATCTCCGGGGGCAAGTGACGAAGCTATCCACTACTTCGGCTGCCGTATCCTTCTGACTAACACCCAATGGCTGGCGCTTGACGGGCGTCTGGAAGGTGACGCATTGGAAGGCGAAGTGACAAAAGTCCGACTATTGACGGAACAGGAAATCGAATCAGGAACGCGATCACTTCAGGTGATGCTGGGACTGAGGCTGTTTCGTGAAAGTCAAAAGGCTGATGATTTCCAACGGGGATAGATCAGATCAGGAATTCATCGGTTGAGCCATCTGTTTCACAAAGCCGCCTTTCGAGATTCATTCCAACCTTCTGCCACAATTCCCGCGTGTCAATTGGCAAACCTTTGCGAAGACGGAAGGTTTTGATTGAAAACTCGATCTCTTCCATCACCTCTTCGCGAGGAATGTCATACATTTTTTGGAAGT
>CAIOZP010000138.1 GCA_903862805.1 uncultured Fibrobacterota bacterium | reverse complement strand
GACTTTTCCTGTTGATCTCTTTCAATGACAAGCATCAGCTCGCGGCATTCTCTTTCATACGAAATACAAATACAACGAACAGTTCCTGCAAATTGACGAATGGCTTCTGATGAATCAAACAACGGAGAAAGTTTTATGATGATCTTTTTTGCTACGCGGATAAGTTCCGGCAAAAGCTCCGTTACATCGGGCTTGCAATCCGATAATAGAAAAGTCCTTCGACCGGCCTCACGTCTTGCCGGATCAATAAATGCCACATCGAAACTATCATCGTTAAAAGTTGAAATAACTTCGCGGCAATCACCTTCATGAACTGAAATATTCTTTTTATCAAATGATAAAACATTCTGCCGAAGAAGCTCGGCACGACAAGGATCAAATTCGCATGTGTCAACAGAATCAAAAAAGCCGGCGGCGATAAACGAGTCGGCACCAAGACCTGCTGTGCAATCGAGTAATCTTCCGCCACCAAAATTTCTCCATCGCCACAAAGCAATTCCTTCGGATGTTGCCTGCTCCAGTGCAGCCTTATCAAACAGAAATCTTTCTGCATTACAAAATGAAGGAAGTTTTTTATGCGCCCGCTGTCTGCAATCAATCTGCTCTGCCAAAGCGCGTGGAGATGCTTTCAGATCAGAATCATTCTTGCCAAATGCCACAGTTTCCGGATCATCCGACAAATGATCTGCGATAAATTCGAGGCTATCCGGTAAAAGCAAGCTTTCAATATCGTCAATTTGCATGCTCGAGATATATTTGATGTCAACGAACAATTCAACAGATATGGACTTCAAATGAAACCTATTGACACTATGCGAATCATTTCACCGATAATCCTTGCGACAACATTTTTATATTTGATTGGATGCGTCCATCGTTCCGCTCCCGTAAATCCATCAGGAGCTGTAACCGCAAAGTACACGTATCTTCCTCAAAAAAATACCCGGACAGTTACAATCACTCACGATTCGATTGTTGTAACAAGGCGCAGTCAGACGGAGAAAATCATTTCATGCCGCGCTATTTCAGTGGTAGACAGTCTTCGTGCAATTGTCGATTCCGTTTATGCAGAATTTGGACAAATATCACCGAAGCTTTACAAACGCGACGGCGTTATAGATGGAACCGTCATAGAAATTTCACAGCCCGATCGGAAACTTACCTGCGACAACTGTCTCAATGACTATATCCTGCACGCAGCAGGAAAAAAGACCGTCTATAAAACCGCCGAAACCGAACTCATTCGTTCATTGGTCGAAAGCATTGGCAAACTCGCAGAGTTTGATGACATCGCAACCATGCCAAAGCGCGACCGTGTGATTGTTCAGGCCAATCCCGCGAGCCTCGGTAAAACTGATTCCAAGTTCTCTGTCATATATGTCGACCGTGCCGACTCCAACAATAATAAGAAATGATTTTTAAGCATAAATAATTAATAACCCTGATATTTACGTCATAATATTGATAGTTTTTACTTTTATTCCGAACCATCTGATTATATTTTTTAAGCGTTTTATGTTTTTTTCTATTGACACGACACTTCGACTTTGCTATATTTCCTTCTGTCGGAGGCATTGTCGCACCGACAAAACAAAGTCCGGAGCCAAGTGTGCCAGTCGATATCTACAGCTATCAAAACTATCGCCACTTCCTGATTGATCTGTTTGAAGAACAGAAACATTCAGGAACGGTTCTCTCCCATCGCGAGATACTTCGCCGCATGGGAATCACGTCATCAGGGTTTTTATCCAACATCCTTGCAGGCCGAAACAACCTTACCCCTTCGCAGACTGCGGCACTCGCGACCATCATCGAACTCAAAAAACAGGAGGCGGCATTCTTCGAAGTCCTCGTGTTGTTTACTCAGTCGAAAACCATTTCCGAAAAATCCAAATACTGTGAACGCATGGCGAAACTTACCAGAAGCCGCTTCAAAGAACTTCGCCCCGAGCAGCTTTCGCTTTTTGCCAAATGGCATTACGCCGTTATTCGTGAACTGATTGCCATTATCGATTTCGATGGATCCGACTGGCGTGCACTTGGACGTATGGTTTCACCGCCGGTCTCTGCCGATGAAGCCGAGCAGTCGGTTCGCGAGCTCGAACGCCTCGGCATGATCGCCAAAGACAAAAAAGGATTCTATCGCCAGACGCAGGGAACCATGACAACCGGCGACGAAATCCGTTCGGCGTATGTCTCCTCCTTCATTGCAGAAACCGCCCGCAAAGTCGAGTATGCGATCGATACAGTCGATGCAGAAAAACGTGATTGCACAGTGCTGACCATGAAGGTATCTCCTGAGGCGATGGCCAAGATGAAGAGCGAGATCCAGCAGTTCCGCAAGAAGCTTCTCTCGATTGCAGAAGCCGACAGCCAGACCAAATCGGCT
>CAIOZP010000137.1 GCA_903862805.1 uncultured Fibrobacterota bacterium | reverse complement strand
TTGTTGCAGGTGCGTCCGGATACGAGGCCCGTGTTTCCACTGATCCTGTCACCTCAGGCAATTGGGCAACAGCGGCACGGGCGGAGATCCGTGTATTGAGCGATACCGGCGGACTTATTTCCGCCCTTGTTTCCTTTCGGCCCACAATCGACTGGAACCGCTGTACCGGATGTGGAGAATGTGTAAAATTTCGTCCGCCCGCCACGCACCGTCGCTTTTATACCAATGACGGCTCGCTTCTGGTCGACGGAAAACCGTACAAGGGCTGGGTGGAATCCGACATGATTCCAAACGAACGCAACGATTATCACATCTGTCCGCGCGACGCTATCGCAATTGTCAACGGTAAGGCACAGATTGATATATCCAAATGTAACGGATGTGGGGCTTGTTTCAAGGTCTGTCCAAACAATGCAATAAGCGATTGCTCAAGCGGGCGATTCTATTACATCGGAATAAGGGCGCTTGGCGCGGATGGCTCCTTATCGCCAGAACCTTCTTCAACTGATCATCGTTATCGCCTCCGCATAGATAATTGGCAACAAAAATGCGGACGTTGCAACTTTACTGGTTGCTTCGCGAACTCCGGTCCCAACGATAAGCCGTCACTGAATTACAAAGCTGTATGCCCTGTTGGCGCACTTTACGCTGACAGCTCAAAGGGCGGACTGATTCGTATTGATCAGGCCAGGTGTATCAATTGCGGACTTTGTTATGACAGATGCTCGGAACCTCGCGACAATGCACGCGGTTTGAAGAGCATTGTAAGAGTCATTGATATTCAGTAAGAAATTATTGAAGCACTCTTTACCATTCGCTTTGTCAATTTCAAAGCGTCTATGTTTTTGGGCTTAGTGTCACATCCCCGATTCGTAAATTCCTCTCAGTAGTGAGGCTGAGCATCCGCCCTATTTATATATTTGACAGCAATTAATGCCAAAGTATAGCCGCAACTTCACAAGGCACCGGTAACCATTATTACAGGCGATTGAATGATGCACTTTCTGCAAGGTTGTCTCTTCCTTTTATGTTCTGCAACACCGGACACATCGGAAGCACTTCTTGAACTTGATACCGTCACAACATGGGCGACCAAGCCAGTGCGAAGAGATGTCGATGTCGAGAAATCAGAAAACATCGTGGGCCGTGTTTACGATCTCAACACGATTCTGCTTATGCAGCCCTCGGTCACTGCGGTCAAAGAAGCCGGTTCGCTCATGCTGGTTCAGGGCGATAACTATTATGACAACCGTTACTACGTAAACGGAATTCCGGTGCTGACGCTGTCGCATTTTCCCGGACAGATTTTCCCCGACCGCAGCATAATCAACATGGGAACCGACAACAAGATCCAGATGGAAACGCAGAGAATTTCCGGTCGGTACAGTGGAGCATCGGGATCGGTGCTGACAGTTGATCCTTTGCTGAAGACTGGAAAAGGTGTTGGAGGGATGTGGAGACCGCAGGCGCTTTTCGGATATGGGGAGAATGGCGCGGATGGATCATTGGAGCTGCCGTTGCACAAGATCAAAAATTATTACGAATTGACGGGCAGAATATCAGATGCGAGTGCCTTTTTGAACAAAGATTACTCGTCAAATACAAATGCCTATATCGGCATTAATCCTCCACACTCATATTTTGATACACAGTTGCGTGGAGTACAAAGATCTCGCTCGGTAGATATTTCAGAATTCGTTGTCTTTGGAAGTGACGTGTATCTTGACAGTCTGAACATAAATAATCTTTTGGATAAGAAGCAACGCGCCTCATATCCTTTTGGAATTGCTACATTGTCTATAAAAAGTTCAGACCGCGACACTTCATGGAATGCGAGTGTCGGCGGCAGCAAAGAATATTGGTACGAAGGTAAAAAAGTTTCCAACGTCATCCCCTTGGTTACAGTGAATCAAACTGACGCAGGATTTGCGGCAGAAATCAACCCCAAAATCGGCACAGAAAATGGAAGCCATTTTTCAGTTCATTTTCATGGTGACATTTCAAAACGTGATGGCGATCTCAAATTGACAACTCAGTATGCTCTTTATAACCAAAGCGGATATTTCATAACAGATACGAACTACATCGAAGACACATTGAAACGTAAATCCAACGGCGGAATCCTCGGCCTTTCCACCAGCTGGAAACAGGCAGCAAACAAATGGTTCAGCTACGGCCTTGATGGTCACACAGGAATTTTCGTCACCGGAACAAAACCATTTTTCGATCCAGGGATCTGGCTTGCGTGCAATTTCCTACACAGTTCAGTTTCTCTTTCGGGTGGATGCGTTACTTCGCAACCAGATTTTCGCGGATTGCCTTCCGATGAATACGCGAAGCAACGAATTCTCACGGTAAACTGCAATGCGACATCTTCCGTTCAGCCGTTTCAATGGCTCAATCTGAGCTTGTCGGGCTTCGCGAAATACAAAGATCTTGTGCCGGTAAAAACCGACACGGTTTCGCGACCGATCTGGGATGAATCGAGACAAACGCGCGGAAACGCCGAGGGCATCAACGCAACGATTGACGCGGCACTCGGGAAATATTTCCAACTTTGGACATCGCAGAATCTGTTGCGATCGGTTCTGAAAGACAGCGCCGGAACTCACGCGGCGGATTGGGAAGTTCCCTGGTCGAACAAAAGCGCGCTTACGGTGAAAATGTTTGACAGTGCGATTTTGCTGCGAGTGATTGGAACTTTTGAAGATGGTGTGCGATACCGAAAGCCGTATCTGACGAGTGGCGGAACACTGATGTGGGGCAACGAACAATTCAAAGGGCCGACATACAAAAGGATTGACGCGAAGCTGGAGATCCGGCAGGGCATTGACCGCAACGAACGCAATATCGTCCGCTTCGATGCCTACATCATGCTGACCAATGTTCCGCGATTCGTAATGAGTCGCGTTGATCATTACAACCGGTCGTGGATAAATGTTCGTGAATATTCGTGGGACGACCAGCTTCGTCCCGTTCCGGTGACTCTCGATGAAGGAACGGTTACAGTCGGCCTTCGTTTTGCCGCTTGGCTGTGAGAGCGGAGATTTATCAAAAATCCTGACCACTCGCGCGGATGCTACGAAGAAGTTCCACCCGTCGTAGAATTATCTGTCGAAGACGTGCCGGAAGCAGCTGCGCTCGAATCCCACGGAGTGTCAACCGCGATCGCGTCAAGATCCGCTTTTGTTGTCGAATAAATCGACCGTGAATTGGAAAGAATGCTGTCGAGTGTGCTCGAAGCAGTTGAAGCGGCGGAACCCGATCCCGACAAAGCAGATGTCGATGGCGTATTGATCTTGCTCAGAATTCCCGACATCTGGGCGCTGAACGATGTATCTGAGGCTGTTGTTCCAAGCAGTGATGACACCAGGTTGGACGTATTCTGCGCTTTGTAGAGCGTCATGGAAATCGCACTGAGCGTGGCACTGTCGGTTCCATTGCTGGAAGTTGTGCTACCATCGGATGCCGTGCTTGAACTCGGTGTCGAACTTGACGAAGTAGCCGAGCTGGAAGCAGAACTTCCTGCCGATGAAGCGGCCGCTGCGGTGCTTTTCAGCGTGTCGTCGGTTTGAAGCCAGGTAAGGGCGTCAACCGTTGTTCCATTGATCTGCATATTTTCCTCCAGCGTTTACTTTAAGTTTATCGGCAACTACACAAATTGCTTGAATTGTTTCTGCCGATTTCGAAGCGATATTGCCATACAAATTGTCCTAAGGTCGAGACCTTTGTAAAAAGAAAGGTCGGCAGAGTTCCGCCGACCTTTCTCCAATGATATTCGGTAAAGAAATTACTTCTTTGCTTTGCCCATATCGAGGGAAAGTGTTGCTTCGACAAAATCGTCGGCTGTTGAAACGCCGTTGATTTCCTTGAAGACATTGCGAAGAGCAAGAGGAGCGATCACAACATCGAAACTGACAACGCCTTTGCCGATACCGGCACCGAAGGTCGGGTTGACGTAGCTGCGGTTTGTGGCATTGTGGGTTACTTCGTTATGCTTGAAGACAGTACCAACCGCAGGATCGGCACTTGCTTGCTTGATGACATTGTGGTCGATGGCGCGACTGATGTTGTAGTCAAGTCCGGCACGAACAGATGCGTTATCGAAGAATTTGATAAACTCCGGAACCCATGTCTTTTCGGCACCGGCGCGGATGTCAACGAAAATCGTGTTGGTATCGAGTTTCGCTATCGTGTCGGCAACAGGTGTAAATCCGTCATGCGATATACCACCATCAACAAGCAGAGAGAATAGAGCATTGACCTTCGGGGAGATTCTATCAACGCCAACGTAAGCCGATACGGTGTCGTGATTGAAAGTACTGGTCTTCGTGTTGGGTCCACCAGCCGGTTTGTCTTCGTCATGATAACGGATCAATCCCATGTTTAGGCCGGCAGTAATCGTTGCATCCTGAATCTTGGGCTTTGCTTCAAAATTGAGGCTGCTTTTTACACCGGTTGCAATGTTTTCCGATGTTGTCGATGCAGCACCAGCCGGTGAGGTTACTGTCTTGTAGTGTGCCTTCGGAATGCCGACACCAGCAGCAACGGAAATCGGAATATTGGCGAAGGAAAGACCAAGTTTTACTCCTGGAAGATTGAAGAGCCGTGTTGTCGTAACTTTTGTTGTTCCAGCGGCATTGTCATCAGAATTTTTCACAGTATTCAGGCCACGTTCAAAATAGAGATCAGCCGCAATATTGATTCCGCCGCCACCGAAACCTGCAAGTACATGCGGTATTGGCATTATTGCAGAGTCTATTGTGGTTATGGGAATGCCACCGTTCCAAGCGGCAATCTGCGTGTACAGATCCTGTGAATAAACTCTGTAAGGAACGTAAAACACACCAAGAATCATGCCGTGCCCGATGCTCTTGATTCCATACAGCGGATTGACCACATCAACCGGAGCCTGATAACCGGTAATCGTAAGCTGAACATTATCCTTATAGCTCAGCGCGTTCGCCGGATTGCTGTTGATGTTTGTGATGTCGTTGATGTTGTAGACGCCACCCATAGCCGAAATACGGGCATTGTTTTGCGCGTTTGCCGCGATTGCCGTAGCGAGAATCGCAACTGTCAGAAGACGCTTCATTGAAACTCCTTTTAGTAAAGTGAACAGTACTCTGCCTCATTGTCCTGACGGAGAGGACTCATGTCAGGTCTCGTTAGAATATAGTTTAGGAAAAATTATACAGAAGCAAAAAAACGCATTTTGTGCATCGGGAATGTCAACAGTTGAAAGAGGTCGTTTTGAGCCATTGTATCGGGATTGATATAGGTGGAACGCAGGTGAAGGCCGGTATTGTCGGTGAAGATGGCAAGCTTGAATTCACTTCGGTTTTCGACACCGGATGCGATGGCGCATCAATGACGGAATTCATTGCGAAAATTTGCAAAGCGGTGCTGGCCCGCGCACAAGCGGCAGGCCACGAAACCGATATTGTTGGATGCGGAATAGGTGTTCCTGGTGTAGTGGATTTTTCGGCGCAGAAAGTTTTGCGTGCGGTCAACGTGCCTTCGCTTGACGGATGCGAGTCAGGAAATTTCTCGGAAACCTGCGGACTGCCGGTGATAATGGACAACGATGTCAATTTGATGGCACTTGCGGAGGCCTCGGTCGGAGCAGCGCGCGGATATTCCGATATTGTTGCGCTAACTGTCGGCACCGGAATCGGCGGGGCGCTATTGTTTGGCGGACAGATTTATCGCGGATCATCGTTCTGCGCGGGCGAGATCGGGCACATGTCGATCGAGCCGGAAGGGCGTCACTGCAATTGTGGCAACAACGGATGCCTCGAACTTTACGCGGCTCGGGATGCGATTGTGCG
>CAIOZP010000136.1 GCA_903862805.1 uncultured Fibrobacterota bacterium | reverse complement strand
GCAACTCCCCGGCAGTGAAGAAGAGCGTAACACATGGCAGGAAGCCAACCGCACATTCTGGCAATCTCATCCAATGAGATATGACTGGAAACAGGAAATCGGTCACGAAGAGTTTTCAGAAGGATTCTATAAAGAAATAGACAGGCGTTTTTTCTCGAATGTGTACGAGTACATTCCGTGGCGCAATATTCCATTCGATCCATTGGTTGATTTTGAAAAACTTGGCTCCCAAAAAATGCTTGAAATAGGCGTAGGAAACGGCAGTCACGCACAGTTACTTGCCTCTCATGCAAAATCTTTTACCGGTATTGATCTGACTGACTATGCTGTAAAAAGCACTTCTCAGAGGATGAAAGTGTTCAATCTTAATGCAGAAATCAGACAGATGGACGCCGAACACCTTGAGTTTCCAGATTCGACTTTTGATTTTATCTGGAGTTGGGGCGTAATACACCATTCTGCAAATACAGAACAAATCCTGAAGGAAATGTACAGAGTATTGAAACCCGGCGGCGAAGCAACGACCATGGTTTACTACCGGAGCTGGTGGCGTTACTACATTTGGGGCGGACTGATTCACGGCATTATTCTGGGTGATCTCTTCAAAACGCGTTCTCTCTCCAAAACAGTTCAGCGGAATACCGACGGAGCACTTGCTCGATATTACAAGAAAAAGAACTGGCGGGAAATGCTTGAGAATCAGGGATTCACGGTCAACTACATTGTCGTCCGTGGCCCAAAAACCGACGTGGTTCCGATTCCTGGGGGGAAGCTGAAAGATTTCTTAATGCGCATGATTCCAAATGCTATAACGCGTTTCCTTACAAACCGGTGCTATATGGGAGGCTTTCTGATTGCGAAAGTCACCAAGAGTATGGGCTGATTTTATAGCAGCTCTGTCAGCTCGCTTTTCATGAGAGAGATCGAAGCGTCGCCTGTCTATGATACAGAGCATGATGTGTTTGTTCCTATTGATCAAAGCACTCGCGGCTGCGAAGCGGAGTGTTTTTTTGATTTGGCTTAAAAAGTCTAACCATAAATAGTTTTTATGAATTCAAAAATAGAACTGACACCAATCGGAATCTACCATTCCTCGACACGTTATAAGTCGGAGGTTCCGCGACAGGGAAACTGCGATTATTCAGGCTGTGGTTTTGTGGAATTGAACGGTGGGAATTCATTTGAACAGGCACTAAGTGATCTCGAAGGATTTGACAGAATCTGGCTGATATACAGCTTTCACCAGAGTAACGAATCGTGGCGGCCAATGGCTGCGCCGCCGGTTCCTCCGAAGAATCGCGAGCGTGTCGGGTTGTTTGCGAGTCGCAGTCCATACCGGCCGAATCCGATCGGACTCTCATGTGTCAAGCTGGTATCACTTGACGGATTGCGAATTTCTGTTGAGGAATCCGACCTTCTCGATGGAACTCCAATCCTCGATATCAAGCCATATATCGCCGACTTCGATTCCTTTCCTGATTCAAGCAAAGGTTGGCTTGACGAACGCGAAGTTGAGCAGTATTCAATCGAGACATCAGAAATTTTTCTCATCAAAAATCAGTTCATAAAAGAAGCAACTTCGCTTGATGCTGAGGGCTTTGCCTCGGTTCAATTGTCTGTGAATCCACTACTCGCAAAACGCAAGCGTGTCAAGAAAAATCCAGGTGGTTCATGGACACTTTCTTACAGAACATGGCGCATAGATTTTCTTGTGGACGAGCAGACAAAACTCATCACCCTGCATGATATTCGATCGGGATATGAGGATCACGATCTCGAAGAAGGCGCAGTTGATCTTTATGACGACAAAAATGCTCACCGATCTTTCATCAAGCGGTTTGGTTCG
>CAIOZP010000135.1 GCA_903862805.1 uncultured Fibrobacterota bacterium | reverse complement strand
GTCTGATTCAAGATTCTATTGATTGACAAACGGGAGCCGGTGGATTTTCTGCCGGCTCCTTTTTTAATCCGATTCAAAGCGCTAAAACTTTTTCCCTGACAACCGCTGCAATCTCTGCGTCTGAGGCGTAGGAGGAGAGATGGCCAGCCCCGACAAGTTCAGAAAATGAAATTGCAGCACCGAAGCTCAGACTGACAAAGTTATGGAAAAGATTTGCAGGACGAGGCGCCCCACCGCGGGGCCATATTCCGGCGGTTCCACGCACTCGCACAGGAACCATTGTCGCGCCGCTGTTGTGCATCAGTCGGCCAATACCGCTACGGAATTGCCCGAGCTCGTCTGTGCGTGATGGCGCGCCTTCGGGAAAGATCAGCAAATTTTTCCCTTCGGAAAGAATTTTATTTGCAGCCCGAAGTGTATCGCCGTTGCCATCTGCCTGAATGAAGTTCACCCGTTTCGCGGCGCGGCGAAGAATTGTGTTGCCAAGAATCGAGGTTCTGCCGATCACGCAGGTGTTGACGCGCACCGGATCTGGAAGTGCCTGCCAGAACAGAAACACATCTATCATACTCTGGTGATTTGCCACGAAAATTACACCGCCGCTTTGCGGGATTTTTTCAACTCCATTTACTGTTGCGCCGATGAGTCCTCGAACCGCCAGACGCGACAACAATGCGACAAATCGAAAAAGTCCGGTCTCACTTGCCGGGACGGGAAGCGTGAATTCAACCGACGTTGTAAGTTGCATTGACGAATCCGATTTGGCTTTCTGGATTGCGGCGTAAAGATCTCCGACAGTCTCAATCGAAAGCGATGACCCGTCCGGAAATTTCAAGGAGAATTTTCTCTCTATGTCAAGCATGATCGCCTGCAAACTTAGCGAATCGATGCAAAGATCCTTTTCAAGAAATGCGTCGGGCCGGAGCCTTGAATTTTTGGCACAGCTGTTTGTTGCTATTATCTGTGAGAGCAAAACGAAGTCGGCACTCTGCATGAGACGGAGATCGCCAGGTGTCAGCTCCGGTTTGCCGATGACAAGGCCGCTTCGTACCGCATCGAACAGCGGAGGAAGTTCCTTGATTTTGATCTTTTTTGTACTGGTTCGTGGAAGCGAAGCAAAGCAGACTTCAAGCTCCTGAATGCGTTTGTGAATCGGCCGGTCGCCAGACATTCTGACGATCTCGGCCCTGATTATCCGCTTCGCAGATTCTGCGTCGTGGTTTAGGCGAATCTCCTGCGAAGGAACCACCATTGCCGCAATGACATCTCCGCGCTGTCCGTGAAATCCGAAGACACCCATTTCTTCAATGAGCGGGGATTGCGAAAAATATTCCTCGAGCTCTTCGGGGAAAACATTTTTGCCGCTTGACAAAACGATAATGCTTTTTCGCCGTCCGGTAAGGTAGAGAAAACCCCTTTTGTCAAGCCGTCCGATGTCACCGGAATGAAGCCAGCCTTCTCTGTCGATAATTTCGGCGCTTGCCTGCGGCTCGTTGTAGTAGCCTGCGAAAACACAATCACCTCGAAGCAGAACATCGCCGCAACCATCGGCATCCGGTGAATCTATGCGGACTTCGTTGAAATCAATTGCCGGACCAACGGTTCCTTGACGCGCATCTTTTGGCGGACAGAAAGTGATAGGGCCGAAGGTTTCCGTCATGCCATAGCCTTCGATAATGTCGAAGCCCATTCGTCGGAATGCGAGGAACGTCGCCATGTCGAGGGCCGCTCCACCCGACACGATAAGCCTTACGCGCCCGCCAAAATTTTTGTGCACCGGAGTGAAAAGTTTCGCACGGAATTTTCTCCCGAACAGCGGGCCAAAAATATCGGAGAGCAAACCAAGCGATGCAAATAGATTTTTGCCGACCAGTCCGGCTTTTGCAGCTTTTTGATCTATGCCGCTTTTCATGTGAACGAGCAAACGCGGAACCGCGCACAGCAGCGATACGCCACGTTCGCGCATGGCCTCCAGAATAAGAGGGCCTTTCACCTGCGGAACAATCACAATGTCGCATCCGGCGACAAGCGCCACGATGATCGAGGCGGCGAATCCGAAAACATGATAGAGAGGAAGCACGGCAAGCATGGTGTCGGTCGGAAGCAGCGATGCTGTTGTGCGTGCGAACGGGCCGATCGCCGAATAGTTCCGCATGGTCAGCATCGCGCCCTTGGGCTTGCCAGTTGTGCCGGATGTGAAAAGCATCGAGACTACATCGTCGGCCTTTGGAGCATCGGCAAAAAAATCGAACCCTGAATTTCCTTGTGCGGAAAAACCGGAAAATGTCTCGAATCCGGGTTTTTCTTTGTCGAAACAGACAAACCGTTTTACTCCGTGCTTTTCCCCTTCGGTCAACATCACATCGGAGAATGATTCCTCACAGAAAACAGCAAAAGGCTTGACACGTGCGACAAGATCGGCAATTTCGTCGGCAGAGAGATTCTGATCCATCGGCACAACCCGTCCGCCGGAAAACATCACTGCAAGATAGACGATCACCCATTCCGGCGAGTTGTCGCCGATGATTGCAACCGCCGATCCACGCGGAAGTCCGGCATCAAGCAACGACGATGCAACAGCAGCTATCGCCGATTTCACCTCGCCATAGCTCATGGTGAACCATTGGCCGTCGCGCTTAATGTGGAGGCATGGCTTGTTGGAAAAATTTCCGAACGATTCTGAAAGCTGTTCCGGCAAAAGCAGTTTTGTCACGATAGCTCACGCTTGTCAAGAAAGACCGCAGCTGCGCCGAACACTTCCTCAACCGAAACGCCGGTCATGCAGACGCGTCCGTTTGGACAGGAGAATTTGTGCGATGCGCGGAGATAACTGTGACTACACGGTTTGAGCGGACATGGCGCCGACAGAACCACTGCGTCGGAACTGAACGGGCCGGTGCGGCGCTCATCAGACGGGCCGATCACCGCGATCACCTTCGCGCCGACAAACGCAGCGACATGCATCAATCCGCTGTCGTTGGAAATAAAAAGCCCGCATTCGCCAATGTCTTTGTGGAGCCTCGAAAGCGGCACATTTGTTTTGCAAACGATGCCAGGAATAGATCCGAGTGCCGCCAGTTCATCCTGTTCGTCGGGGCCGAAATAGACACGAACTTCCGTCGAGGGATATGCTTGACGAATGCGAATAATAAGCGCGGCCCAGTTCTCAAGCGGCCAGCGTTTGAAGGACTCGCTTTTTTTGCAACCCGGATGAATACCAATAACATTACCAGCATTTGTCGCGGCGAATGGATGTATTTCCGATCTGTCAATTTCGATACCGGTGCCTGAAAAAATCCGCGCGTTCTGAAACGCATCATGCAGACCTTCTTCAACAGAAACCAGCCGGTTGTTCAGGAAGGAAAGCGAGGCAAAAGAATCGTCGGAGTATTTCGCAGCGGCACGGATCTTTGCACCACAGGCCAACGAAAACGCATTGTAATGCCAACGTGCCGAAGGAAACGAAAGCACAGAGGCGTCGTAGTGTTCTGCGCGGATCGCAGCAATGGCCCTTACAATATCAGCCTTTTTGCCGCCGACAAAATGCCGTTTCCCATAAAGATGAAATTCGTCCCATTTGTCAAGCATGACATCGACGGTTTTAAGAAACGAAACGATATCAAAGTCGATTCCTCTTTTGTCAAGTGCCTTCATCAGCGGCAGAAACATTACGAGATTACCGATACCGTACGGTGCAATTAGAAGCAGTTTCATCAAGTTCCCTGTTGTTGACTCGCCCGATCAAATATAAAGGAATCCGCCGGATGTGCGATGGTCAAATATTGCGCATAGCTTCCAAAAATGCTCTGCTGGCATCCGCCTAATGACGGTTTCGATATAGAAATCACTTCTTCCGGGTGGCTCTTTGATTCTGCGCCGTTGGATTTGCAGGTTTTCTAATATCGACCAGCCGTTACAAACTGCTTGACCAATTTGCTCTTTCAAACTATCTTACCCGAAATGATTCAGCGCGTTACGAATATCTTTGAATGTAACGCTCCAAAGCCGCGGCGAGCCGGTTATTCAAAAAAGGGTGTATCTGTTTGAAAAAATCTCCGCTTCTTGAGAAACTTCGCGGTGATAATGAGCCGATGATATTCCGTAAAAAGTCAGTCTTCGCGTTTCCAAAGCGCGGACGGATTCGAGTGGTACTTGCACTGATGATTGTCGCCGCCTGTATTGCATTGGCGCGATCCTCTGTTCCGCATCGCGCACCGCAGACAATCAAACCGACTACGCCGACTTCAAAGCAAATAGCCTTTCTGAGCCATATAAAGCTTTTTGATTTCCGCCTTCCGCATTTGAACCTTTTCCATACGTCGCAATGTGAACCAGGGCCGGTTCTTCCGGCCTGGGGACTTCGTCCATATACGGTTAAGGATGTTGCGACGGTGCTTGCAGGTCACGATCCGAAATTCGCATCTGAAGCAGACACGATGCGATGTGCCGGAAAAGCGTTTTTGATCCATTACAGCATCGACACCTCGCTCCAGAATGCTGCGGAGCGCTTCATGAAACAGTACAAGCCGCTCTACGGGGCTGTTTGTATTATCGAGCCATCCACCGGTCGTGTTCGTGCGCTTGTTTCGTACACACGTGACGGTGCGCCGGAGCTTGGAAAGAATCTATATGCTCGTAGCCTTTTTCCCTCCGCGTCAACCTTTAAGACGGTAACAGCAGCGGGCGTTATCGACTCTTTAGGCTATACCGCCGAAACCGAAATTCAGACGACCGGTGCAAACCATACTCTTTATAAATCACAGATAAGCCCGACTCCGCGCTGGCAGGCGTTCATACCGCTAAAAGAGGCGTTTGCATATTCGATTAATCCGGCATTCGCGCGACTTGGCGTGTTCAAGCTCGGTGCCGAAGGTGTGACCAGCTATGCCGGAAAATTTGGATTCAACAAAGATATTCCATTTGAACTTCCGGTCGAGCAACCGGTGTTCGTGAAACCCGACAGTGAGTTCGAGATCGCGCAGGCAGCATCAGGATTCAACCAGAAAACCTGTATGTCACCGCTTTTCGGAGCGCTGATCGCCGCGTCAATCGAGGGTGGCGGCAAGATGCCGATTCCGACGCTGGTTGACAGCATGACAGATCTTGCGACCGGAAAAACGGTTTACACGAGAGCATCTGGGGTTTTGCGCACACCTATTTCTAAGCGTGCCGCACAGGAAATTGCTTCGATGATGCAGGACGTCGAGCAGTACGGCACCGCTCGCAAAGGTTTTCGTTACGTGAAAAAGAGCAGCGACTTTGAGGAAATGACATACGGCGGAAAAACCGGAAATGTTGACAAAGCGGGGATCGGCCACACCGACTGGTTTATTGGTTTCGCAAGCTCTCCGAGTGATCCGGCGCGAGACTTGGCTATTGGTGTGGTTACAATGCACGACGCATATTGGACGGTTCATTCGAGCTATATCGCTGCCGAACTTATGCGGCACAATGTTCATCTTGTAAAAAAAGCAGCGGCAGAAGATCGCGTTGCAGCCGCGGCACCAAAAGTTCCGATCCGAACGAACTGATCAGAACCCCAAGCCTACGTTCAACCTGATATCCATTGCGTTCCCGCTCATGGTGTATTCGTGTTTTTGTGCGCCAACAAAACCTGTGACACTCAAATCAATCGTGAGGTTGGCGAGGTTTGTGTACGAAATGTCGCCTGCGATGATCGCCGAACCGTCGGTGCAGTTGAGCATCGCATTTGCGCTTGCGGTCATGTCGGCTATGATGAAATGCGTGAAGCTCGTGAACAGCGCGGCGTAACAGCGGCCATATTCATTCGGCGAGTAGAGATTTTTACCAAAGAAGAACTGCGTTTTCGTTCCGGACATTGCCGAGATATTAGCACCTGTCAATGGGTCGCTTGACAAAACAGGAGAAGAATATTTGTAGGTTGATGAGTCAGCGAAAACATTTTCGCTGGTGCCGGCACTGTTGAGAAAGACTTCGCCGGTGACTTGAAGTCGGTCGGTGATTTCTCCAATTGTAAATGCACGGCCGATGTCGAATGCGCCTTTGTAAACGAGATCTTTTTCGTGGACTGTATAAAGTGCGCCGGAGGTTTCGGTCATTCGATAAAGATTTCCGCCCTTCGAAAGCGTGCCTTCGGCGGCGAACTGGATTCCGAAAAATCCGAATGATGCGTCGGCTCCGAAAACCGGGTTACGGTACTTGCGCCCCCATGCCGATGCGGCAAGTTCGACACCGCTGATGCGGACTTCACAACGTCCGGCACCGGCAACACTGTCGGCGCGGGTGGCGTGGTTCAGGTCGATAAATCCATATAGATTGGCAAGCGTCCCGAAAGGAATCGTTGTCTTCACGCCGAATGTTCCTTCGCGCTGACCGATCTTCGGAATGAAACTTTTGTGCTCGACATTTACGAGATCTGTCGGCGTGAAGAAATAACAGCGGCCCCATTGAAGCACCTGTTTACCGGCGCGAAAATAGACATGCTTTGCAATATTGGCATCGACAAAAACTTCCGGCATGGCAAAACTTGGTAGCTTTACAGTAGGAGAATACTGCATTTCCAGACTCAGAAAAGCCTTGTATCCGAGAAGCAAACGCGCGTCGATAAAAGCATCGCCGATTAGTCCGAACTGCGTTGATGAATTTGCCAACGACGCATTTTCTTCGAAATACTTTTGCGATAGAATTCCATCGCCGACAGCGTTTATGTTTCCCGAAAAGCCGAGGGACTTTTTCTCTTTTGTCAATGTGTCGAACGCTGCCGTGTTTACAAGTTTTGAGCTATCAACCAAGGATTGCGTGTCGGAAAACATTGAGCTTTCGTCGATCACAATATTGTCAGCAGCATTGACTGATGCGACAAGCATCTGTCCACAAAAAACAATTGTTGCTATTGACAAAATGCGAATAGTCATTTGCTCTGATTCTCCAGGTAGGCTTTGGTGAAAACATCGTCGCCGAGTTTTTCTGTGGAGATTCCTGAAAGCTTGACCATTGTTTTGTTGCCCTTTTCAAACTCATCTACAAAGACCATTTCGACCGGCAGATAGTGGCTGTCGATCGTGGTGTATTTGAGGTAGTAGGCGGTCTGCATCAGAGTGCCGGAGAGCGCGTAATTCTGTTCCTTCAGAACAAGCTGATTATCTTGCCGCACCCAGTAAGTTTTCTTTGGGTAGCTAACATCGCTGACCTTTGCTTTAAGCTCGAAGCGCCATACAGGAATTTGGCCAAGCATTTCTGCGGAAACGATTTCTTTACCGTTTGCATCGGTCGCCGGGACATATAGCTCCGTAAGTTTGCGCTTCTCGAAATCATCGGCCTGCGCATCTGTGCCGCTGATGCTTTCGTCGCGGTTGATGTGCTGGAAGGTTCGCGTGTTGCGCCGGTACATCCAGAAGTTGTCACCATCGCGCAGGTAGCCATTGCCTTTTTCGTTTTCGGGCGCGGTCAGCACAATCAGAAACGCATCGCCCTTGTCGCGACGATAATATGTCATCTCCAATTCCTTTGTACCCTGACGACCCTTTTGCTGCGTAACGGACGCATGTGCCTTGGCATCGGTCGTCATTGTCGTTCGGCTTTCGACGGCTTTGAGAAGTTCTGCAACCGGCGGCAGATTTTGCGCCGAAGTGATTGCCACCGCAAACACAATAGTCATCAAAAAAAGTTTCTTCATGGCAGGTTCCCTTTTGTCAAGCAAGGTTTATTCGTAACTCCGAAGAGCCTCGGCGGCGGAAAGATTAGCCGCACGACGCGCCGGAAAATACGCGGTAGCTACAGAAATCAAAAGTATCAGAACAAAGAAGATTGCGATTGCCAGCGGATCGGGAAGGAAGCGGATATGCTGATCGTCGAGGATCATTGCCAGCGGGTTGTCGCCTTCGGGGAAACGGTAGAACGCGGCTGCCGTCATTATCGCAAAAGCCGCGATCGTTCCGGCAATCGACGAAAACAGCGACAGGAAAAAAGTCTCGAGTATGAAGGTGTTTCGTACGTCGGACTTCTGCATTCCAATAGCGCGGATCGTTCCGATCTCACGAGTTCGCTCGCGAATAGTCATGCGGAGAGTGTTTACAACGCCGATGAGGATGATGAAGAACAAAATCAGCACCGCGACAACCGTAATGAGATTCAGTGCGTTTTCGAGTTGAAGAACCTGGCTTGCCGACTCGTACATCGAGCTGACATTGACTGTTGTTGCGCGGTACTGCTTGCGGCCAAGTGAGCGGATCTGATCCTGCGCGGCAGCGCTGTTGTGGCTGCGATCGAGAAGGATCCACTCGGTTCCCAACGCCGCAAACAGAGGACATTTCGGATCGGGTTTCACTGCATCTGGATTAGCCACCGGATCTTGCGGAAGGCAGACATCGTACTCGCTATAGAAAGCCTTTTCGTTGACAAAGAGGACATTGCCATCAAGCCCTGCCACATCGGCGCAAATGGCATTTATCACAAATCGCGCCGGATGTTCCTGCTCCGCATATTTGCCTTTGTACGAAAGTTCAACCGTGTCGCCAATTCCCGCATGTAAACTGTCAGCCAATTTTTTGGTTGCAATAATGGCGGACTTTCCGAATGCGATTGCGGTGTCTCCGGCAATGATTTTCATCACATGCGGAACAATCGTTTTCCCCAGCGAATCGGCTTTAAGTGCAAACGCACTCGCTGTGATTCCGGTCCGGCCAGATTCCCGTTTGACAAGCGAACCGGCAAGCACCGCGACGTTCGGCCTTAGCGCATCGTGCAACTTGTCGGCGATTGCAGCTGCCGTTTTTTCTGGGTTATTCAGACGGAACTGAAGCGATGCCGTCTCCCATGTTCTGTAACCCAACACTCGCTTTGCCACCTTGAGATCGGTGAACATCGGCATCTGCATGAAAACATTCGAGGTCTTAAAAATGCCCACTACCGTAAGGCGAAACGCAACATCGTGTCCGTTTACATCGCGAAATCTCGCACGAACAAAATCACCCTTCTTTACATTTAGCGACTTTGCTTTCTGCACCGAAAGCAGAACCGGATTCTCGATGTCATCACGACTGATGTCATCAAATTTTCCTTCTACGACATTGACCATCTTGTTGTCGTGATGCTTCATGGAAGGATCTGAATCGGAGATGCTCTTGTCGATTCCAACCAGCACAAGGTTATCGGTTTTGTCGTTGCCGATCACGCGCATGAACATGCCGATGGACTCTTGACTGACGCGAATTTCCGGCGCAGTTTTTTTGATAATCTCCTTGATGCGCGGCCCGTCACGGAAGATCTGCCGCATGAAATCGCCCTTTTCAGCAAAGCCGATATTCGCATGGCCAGAAACGTAAACAATGATCTGATTGAAGATCGTATCGGACATTCCGTGCGCGAAGGCATTGGCGATCACAAGGATCATCATGCCAAAACCTATGGCTGCACCAAGCAAAAAATTGCGCCGCTTCTGACGCACAAGATTGCGAAGGCTTATATCAACAACGGTGTTCATATTGTTTCCTTAGTCCCGCGAAATCGCGTCGAGAGGAGTAATGCCAAGCGCCACAAACACCGGATAAATCACGGCGATCACGGTCACAAGCGCAAGCTGAACCAGCGCCAGAATCAGATCGACAACAGAAAGCATCGGCCGGAAAATTTCTCCTCCGTAAAGCAACTGGACAATTTCATTTGGCGCCTTTAGATGAAACGAGTCGAGCACGGCCACAAGCACAATGCCCGCAACAATTCCAGCGCCGCCGAAGATGAACGAGAGACAGGCCGTCTCGCCGGTGAACATCGCGGCAATGAACCAGCGCCGCGCACCAACCGCACGCATCATTCCGATTTCGGAGCTACGCTCAAGTGCGGCCATTGAGAGCGTGTTTACAATAATTATTATCGCAACGAAAAAAAGGAACATCACAAAGCCGAACAGCGCGGCCTTGATGAGCATCGCCATGCTGCCGATCGGACCGATCGCTTTGTTCCACGGAAACGCATGTGCTCCGCAACCGGCGGATTTTAACGCGGCACTTATTTCTTCCGCACGCGTTGCCGGATCTTCGCCGGGCTTGAGCATCACGCAGACAAGATTGTAGGTGCCGTCATCGACATTGACCTTCGGCGCGATTCTCGGTGTATCAACTGTACTTGACAACTGCGATTCGTTGACAAGAGAAGAATTTGCGACCACAACATTATCGGTGGAAAACATGTCATCAAGGTTTTCGCTGGCCATGATTTTGCTGTGTGCCGAATCAAGCACAACCTTCTCGCCAGCCGAGATGTAGCCGAGAGCGGCGCGATAGCTCTCGATGTCCATCAGCGCAAACTGTCCGAAGATCTTGTCGTAAGCACGATAAGTTGTAACGCCACAAATAGGTATGCTGATGTCGGTCGATGCATTCGCCTCATTGAATCCCATGAAGATCACGCTGTCTTTTACGATTATGTTTTCGCGATTTTGCTTAGCCTCTGGCAGTAGCGTCGAGTCAGTGACCTTCTTGCCAAGCGGCACATACCAATTGCCGTTGTAGTCGTATGTGTCTTTGCGCTGCGAGGTCGGGAACAGCACCCAGGGTTGCCCCTCGGTCGGCCACTCGCCTTCGACCTTTCGCAGATTGTCGGCAAAAAAATCATGGTACTGTTTCCAGTCGGCACCGATCACATAAGTGTAACCAGGCGCGCCCTCCTCGTTGAGGATCATCACCATGTTTTTGCCGAGCGGCAGCACCTTATCGACGTAGGGCAAGCCGGTCAGAACCTTTTTGATGTCTTTGTAATTCGAGATCGGCTCGATGGATTTTCCCATCATCTCTAAAAAAACATTGTCGGACTCCTGCTTGTCAGATGCGATAACCACATGCCCGCAGAATCCGTGCACAATGTAATCCGACATGCCGTGTTCCATGCCGGAAATCACGCCGTTACCAAGAGTCATCAGCAGAGCGCCAATAAAAAGAATTGTTCCGACAATGAAACTCTTGCCCTTGTGCCGCAAGATGTTTCGCCACGCGATAGTTATAAATATCGGCATCTCAGGCACCTGCTCCGACGGAGGTGTCGATGAGACCATCTTTTATGTGTACCACGCGTTTCGCATATGTCAAGACATGCGGATCGTGAGTCGAAAATATGAATGTCGTTTTTTCAATTCGATTCATTTCCTTCATGATGTCGAGGATCTGACCACCGGTAACCGAGTCGAGATTTGCAGTAGGCTCGTCGGCAAGCACGATGCCGGGGTTTGTCACAAGCGCGCGGGCAATAGCAACGCGCTGACGTTGTCCGCCTGAAAGTTCCGATGGCCGATGCTTCACATGCTCGGTTAGTCCGACCTGCTCGATCAGCTTCTCGGCACGCTTGCGGATCTGCACCTTGCTCTGTCCCTTCATAAGAAGCAACGGGAACTCCACGTTTTCTCTTACGTCAAGCACAGGGATCAGGTTGAATGTTTGAAAGATAAACCCGATCGAATGCAGACGCAGATTTGTCAGCGCATGATCGGAGAGCTTCGTTATCTCTTTACCTGCGACCCTGACGCTGCCCTCGCTCGCCGTATCGATACATCCAATGACATTCAGCAAGGTCGTCTTGCCACTGCCCGATGGTCCCACGATGCTCATGAACTCGCCTTCGGTAATCTCGAGATCGACACCGCGAAGCGCACGAACTGTTGTGGTGCCGAGTGCGTAGTTTTTTGTGAGATTTTTGATTTCGATAATGCTCATTTTTTCTCCATCAATATTTCTTGTTTTTTATTCTTGTCTATTAAGACCTTTAAGAAGATGTTGGGCCTTTCCCTCCGTAAGGTTAGAATATCACTCCGCTTCGCTGCGTGCTTTTCAAACCTTACTCCGGCCGCGACTCCTTCCGGCTCGGCTCTTCGCCTCGGTACTCATTTCATTCGCACAAAAACGCCTATCATTCACT
>CAIOZP010000134.1 GCA_903862805.1 uncultured Fibrobacterota bacterium | reverse complement strand
ATCCGTTCAAGGTTTTGCTCACCACCATTCTGTCAACACGCACCAAAGATCAAACCACCGCTGCCGCTGCACGGAAGCTCCTTTCAAAGGTTGATAAGCCGACTGATCTCGATTCTCTTTCTGTCAAACAGATTGAAGAACTGATATTCCCTGTTGGTTTTTATCACATGAAAGCGATTCATCTGAAGCAGCTTCCTTCGGATTTAATAGAAAAGTTTGCCGGACGAATTCCCGACACCGTTGAAGAACTTTGCGAGCTTCCCGGAGTCGGGCGGAAGGTTGCCAATCTTGTGGTGGCAGTTGGTTTTAATAAGCCAGCGGTTTGTGTTGATATTCACGTTCATCGTATTTGCAACCGGCTCGGCTATGTCGAAACCACCGCACCTGAAAAAACAGAAACCGTTCTGCGCACCAAACTTCCGCAGGATCTTTGGATCACGTTCAACACGTATCTCGTTTCATTCGGGCAGCATCTGTGTTCACCGATCAATCCGCATTGCGATGTTTGCCCGATCTGGAAACATTGCGGACGGGTTGGCGTGAAAACGAAGTATGCAAAGATTGAGTAACGCACATCCGCGATTCTATTTATCTTATCTGTTAGGGTGAGCAATCTTTTGCGGATCGGGAAGAGGTGATGCGGTATGGCTGAACAGCCGAGTGAAGAACGCACTGAAGACGCGAGCCCCAAAAAACTCCAGGATGCACGTGAAGAAGGCAACGTACCCAAAAGTACCGAGATAAATTCGGTGGTGGTTCTGCTTGCGTCCATCATTCTTATCAAGGTTTTTGGCGGCTATATTATGGACGAATCGAACCGCGGTATCATCAAATATTTTGACCGCATTGCGCAGCCGCACACCGTCGGATTCAACGAAGTGCTTGCAATTGTTTCCGATTCCTTTATGATGTTCACGAAATTGTCCATGCCGGTTATTCTTGGTGTTCTGATTGCCGGTGTTGTTGCAAACATTGCGCAAGTCGGTTTCATGTTCACTCTGAAGCCTTTGGAGCCGAAGCTCGAAAAAATCAATCCTATCAGCGGATTCGCGAGGCTCTTCTCGGCCAATTCTGTTATGGAAACCGTCAAGAATATTTTCAAATTAGCGGTTGTAGGAATCGTCGCATATATCACCATCGTTGGTGATTTTGATCTGATGCTTACGCTTTCCCAAACCGATCCTGCCGCGATGTGGGTTTTCCTGCTTCAACTTTCGTGGAAGCTTTTCCTGCGTTGTGCGCTTGCGCTTTTGGTGATTGCCGTGATCGATTATGCATGGCAGAGATACCAATGGGCCAAGAAACTCCGCATGACACATCAGGAGCTAAAAGAGGAATATAAACAGATGGAAGGCGATCCGATGATCAAACGCCGCATCCGTTCCATCCAGCGCGAGATGGCCCGCCGCCGCATGATGGCCGAAGTTCCCAAGGCAACCGTGGTCGTAACCAACCCGACTCACCTTGCAATTGCGATTCGATACGAGCCCGATGAAATGGAAGCGCCGCTTGTTTTGGCAAAAGGAAAACTTGTTCTTGCAGAAAAGATAAAGGAAATAGCAATATCGAACGATATTCCTATAGTAGAGGATCTGCCTTTAGCCCGAGCCATGTATGATCGTGTGGAACCGGGCGAATCGATACCGGTGGAATTCTTCAACGCGGTGGCTGAAATTTTAGCCTACGTGTACAAATTGAAAAACAGGGCGGCATGATTTGAAAAACATCGGAACAGTACGAACCGTTGCGGAAATGGTCGCGGCACTTGCACTCGCAGCGATCCTTCCGGTCTGTTCCACGCTTGCACCATCGTCTAAGGGTGGAGACAATTCTTCGATAAATATTTCTTTGGCATCAATGGCTGGTGACTCGATTTTTTACTACGGCGGAATCGATACAGTAGAGGTAACTTTTGCGAATCCTGTTACATGTGACTTTGCAAACACGATTCATTTCATACATGGTACTTCGCAGTACCATACTCCGGTTGAGGAAATAGGTCGTCAGGTCACCAGTATCAAATTCCCTATATGCTGGGCTTCGCGCCCGGTCAACTCCGATACAGCCGGTCGCGCGGTCAATGGCGTGCGCTACTATGATTCGCTCTACATCGTTGCCAACGGTCAGACGAGCAACCTTGTGAAGGTCTATGTGATCAATATCGCACCAGTCATCGATAGTATCAGAATATCGGGCAAGAGTTCCTCAAAAGTGTATCCAATCGGACAATGGGCGAACTCAGATACACAATACACATTCATTGTTGACACATCCTCGGCTGCCGAAACACTCAAGGTCTGGGCTCACGATTTTTACGGAACGGGAGTCTGCACTTGGCAGTCACAGTATTATCCGAGCAACCTCCAACAAACAAGCACGCCTACTTCCTATCCCAACGCGGCCATGTACGCCAATCCCAGTGCTTTGTTCCAGGACAGAGTGGTGGTCAATGTGGCAGACGGACACGGCGGCGCAATGACTGAAAATCTACTTTTAATCAAAGGCGTTACAGTCCCTGTGATCGACAGCACGACAGTGACAGACACGGCATCGTCCAACGATACCATCTATTTCGACGACGGCACTTCCAACTACAACACCTTTGCATTTACAAGTGCCGAGTTCATTGCATATTCCCATACAAGCAACGTGACCGGTGTCTGGACTGCGCTGAACGGAACCGTTACTGTCGATCAAACTGTTACGGGCACACAATCCGGATTTGCAGTCCGATACGTGACATCCCAATCAGGCGCAGCCGATTCACTGAAAACCGAAACCACGCAGGTAATAGATACTTTGACATTCACGCTCACTGACCGCCTCAATCAGACCACGGTGCGCAAGATATGCATCCTGAAAGTTCCTAAGAACAAACCTGCCGTTATTGACAGCATGTCCGTTGACACAGAGATGTTTTACAAGGCGGACAATTCGTGGGTTTATACGATCACCGATACGACTGTCACCTCCATTCCGCTGAAGGTCTTTGCCCATGACCCGGATGGCTCGGCAAAGAACACGAACTGTTCTTTCCTCAAATTGACAGGGCACACACTTATTGGATCATTTTCAAGCGACACCGGCTGGACAAGCAAATACAACGTATATCCAGACAGTGCATACAGTGACACGTTCAACGTGCAGGTCGCCGACTCGATGAGTTTCCTTACGAAGAGATCCGTTATCGTCACGATTGTCAGATAACAAATGCTGCGGGTAGGCGTCCGCAGCATTTCACGCATTGATGATGCCTGCAAATTACACATCGTTCCCGCGAAGTAAAGTCATTGGCGCTCAAACAAAAGCATTCGGCCGGTGTAGCCGGAAATATTTTTCAGGCCAATTAAGCAAGCCGGAGATTTTACAAATGGCAGACAGACAAGATGATCTCGCGATATTGACAGATGCGAATGTGGTTCTCGCGGCAGTTCGTGCAGAACTGCACAAGCGGATTGTTGGCCAGGACGCGGTGATCGACGATCTTATTGCCTGCTTCCTTGCCGGTGGACATTGTCTGCTTGTTGGTGTGCCGGGGCTCGCCAAAACCATGCTCGTTCACAGCCTCGCTCAATGTCTGCACCTTTCGTTCACACGGATCCAGTTCACGCCAGATCTTATGCCGGCCGACATCACTGGTTCAGAAATCCTGTTTGAAGACAAGTCGAGCGGCCACCGTGAATTCCGATTTGTCAAGGGGCCGGTCTTTGCCAACATTCTGCTTGCCGACGAGATAAACCGCACGCCACCCAAAACACAGTCAGCGCTGCTTCAGGCAATGCAGGAACACGAGGTCAGCTGGGGCGGAACAACGTGGAAACTGCCCGATCCATTCTGGGTGCTTGCCACTCAGAATCCGGTGGAGCAGGAAGGCACTTATCCCCTACCGGAGGCGCAATCCGATCGGTTCATGTTTTCGGTGAACGTCTCATATCCTGATTTCGCATCGGAGGTCGAGATTGTACGACGCACTACAGATGGCAGCGACGCAGAGATTTCTCCGCTGGTGTCGCAGGATGAAATCGCAAAGTTCCGTGGCCTGCTTCGCAGACTTCCAGTTGCCGATTCTGTTTACAATCATGCAGTGAAACTCAACCGTGCAACCCGTCCCGGAGATGCTTCGGCACCGCCGGATCTTGCGCGCAATGTTTCGTGGGGAGCCGGACCACGTGCCTCGCAGTTCCTTGTTCTCGCAGCGAAGGCTTACGCCATGATCGACGGGCGACCATCGCCGGATCGTTCCGATATAGACCGCGCAGCACTTCCAGTATTGCGTCACCGCATAATCCGTTCGTTCAATGCCGAAGCCGATGGTCTGAGTACCGACGACATCATTAAGTCAATTGCAAAGCATGTTGGATCGTGAACAGACCTTTTCAAATCGTAAACGGAAAACCTGCAACGGCCGCCGACATTCTGCGCGAATGGCTGTCGTCCGACACTCCGGCATTCCTCGACAGGCATCTTGCTCATCTTGACAAAACAGGAATGAAGATCAGCTCGTTGCTGTACGAAAAAATCATGTCACTTGCGTCGCAGCTTGCAGCGTTAGCCTTCGACTCGTTTGTTGGTAAAGAGAGAATATTCAATAAGTCCGACAGCGAAATAATCAGATCATGGATCGAAGCCGTTCCGGATTCATCGGCATTACGCAAGCTGATTGTTTCGCATTTGTCAAACGCAATCATTCCCGATCACCCTTCAACAGTTGCTGAAGATAAAGCTGATCCGGCTTTTCTCGTATGTCAAGCCGGTATCCCGCACTGGTTTTTGACGGAGATAATCAGACGCTCCGAAATATCATCCTTGAGCATAGAAGGTTTTGCCAAGCGTTTGATGCGAAATGGCGAGCCGCCGCTTTACATCCGAGTACGACGCGACGAAGATCTTCATGTGGTCGCCGCTGAGCTCAAGGGCTATGGTTTCGTCTTTTCGGTTGACGGACTTTTCATCAAAGTGAAAGGTTCACATCCGCTTTACACTCTTGCATCCTACAAGAGCGGGCGATTCGAAATTCAGAGCCGCGCGAGTGCAGTAGCGACGATCAACTGTAATGTGAAGCCCGGACATTTCGTGCTCGATCTCTGCGCTGGCAACGGCGGAAAGACTCTTCATATCGCATCGCTGCTTAACGGACGCGGTGCCGTTTACGCATGTGACATTTCGCTACATTCAATTTCAGTTCTGAAAAAACGCGTGAAGCGGGCGGGCTTTTCGGACAATGTGCGCGCACTTGTCCACGATGCGACCACGCCATTCAAACTTCCCAAAGAAGCGGCTATCAGAGGTGGATTCGATTCGGTTCTCGTCGATGTCCCATGTTCGGCAAGCGGAACTTGGCGGCGCAATCCGGATGCAATGATCCGCCTCGATCCATCGGCGCT
>CAIOZP010000133.1 GCA_903862805.1 uncultured Fibrobacterota bacterium | reverse complement strand
GGGAGATGAGATTTACACGAAGCTGACGGATCATCGCAAGGTGATCGAGGCGCACATTGAGAAAGAAGAGATCAACCTGACGGCGAAGAACAGCAAGGCGCTGTTCGATCCCGCAATATGGACGTATCAAAAGGCCCTGCTGGAAGTAGCGGAATTGTTGATGACATCGGTGGGACAAGAGCTGTTCATGGATTTCAATGTCTTCACGGAAAAGGTCGCTGCCTGCATCAAGGCAGCAAAAATCAAGCTTACCGCCAGTGAAATGAATCAGTTGCACAACGCGGTGAGTTGGTATGACGAGAAGGCCGAACGGGTGATCAAGAAGGTTCACAAGCTGAGCGGCAAGAAACTGGAGGAACTGCTGGCCGAACTTTCCTGTACCCAGGAGCAGTTGGCCGACTTCGGGTACTGGCCAACGAAACCCCATCCCCATCCTAACCTTCTCCTTGAAGGGGAAGGAACACACAAAGGCGAGTATGTCGAATACGAGAGCGAATCGGACCTGCGGGATACCGAAAATGTGCCGCTGAAGGAAAACATCCACGACTACTTCTTGCGGGAAGTCCGTCCTCATGTGGCGGAAGCCTGGATCAACCTGGATCAGACCAAGATCGGCTACGAAGTCAGCTTCAACAAGTATTTCTACCAGCACAAGCCACTCCGGTCGCTGGAGGACGTGACTCGGGATATTCTGGCGCTGGAGGCGGAAACCGAGGGGCTGTTGAAGAAGTTGGTGAGTTTCGGGGAGGTTGGGTAATGGCTTTCCCGAGGTATGAGTTTTATAGGGGCAGTGGGGTTGATTGGCTCGGTGAAATTCCCAGTGACTGGACCTTGGTAACTATAAGAGCTGTTACTGAGCTCAAAAGTGAAAAGGGTCAATCTAGTTTACCGGTACTCTCTGTCTATCGAGACTATGGCGTTATCCTCAAGGATTCGCGAGACGACAATCACAATGCGACATCGCTTGACACCTCGGGTTATAAGGTCGTGAATGAGGGCGACCTGGTCGTCAATAAAATGAAAGCATGGCAAGGTTCTATGGGGGTCACTGAGCATAAGGGGATTGTGAGCCCGGCTTACATAACCTGTCGAGTGGACGCAGATCTGATTTATCCGAAGTTTTTACACTATTTGCTCCGTTCACAACCTTACATCGGAGTTTATAACGCCTTGTCCTACGGTGTACGTGTCGGTCAGTGGGACATGCACTATGAAGACTTCAAGAGTATCCCCTTACCTCTACCTGACAGATCTTACCAACAACGCATCGCTAACTTCCTCGATCAAAAGACCGCCGAGATCGACGAAGCCATTGTCAAGAAGCAGCGATTGATCGAGTTGCTCAAAGAGCAGAAAGCCATTCTGATCAATCAGGCCGTGACCAAGGGGCTGAATCCCGATGTGCCCATGCGCGATAGCGGGGTGGAGTGGATTGGGGAGGTGCCGAGGCATTGGACATTGAAGCGAGCAAAGTATCTATTTAAAGAAGTAGATGAACGTTCAAAGTCTGGAAATGAAGAACTACTTTCTGTGTCTCACATGACCGGGGTTACTCCTCGATCAGAAAAGAACGTCTATATGTTTATGGCTGAAGATTATACTGGTTCCAAGCTTTGTCGGAAGGATGATCTTGTTTTCAATATCATGTGGGCATGGATGGGCGCACTTGGAGTATCAGATCGTACTGGAATAGTTAGCCCTTCATATGGAGTTTACAGACAGCGATCTAGTGCAACCTTCAACGCATGGTACTTAGAACATTTAGTACGAAGCGACCAATATGTAGCTGAGTATAATCGGCGGTCTACAGGTTTAAATTCATCGCGTCTAAGATTATATTCACATATGTTTTTTGATATGGAAATGGCTTTTCCATCAAGGTCAGAGCAAGATGTGATTGAAGCAGAAGTTACAGCAAGAACAGCACAAACTGAGCAAATAATATTTTCGGTTGAGGCGGAGCTTGAGACGCTAAATGAGTTGCGAAATATTATAATTTCAGAGGCCGTCACAGGGAAAATCAAAATACCTGAACCGCCCCTCACCCCGACCCTCTCTGTACGGGCGTACGGCCGTACGCCCCTACGGGGAGAGGG
>CAIOZP010000132.1 GCA_903862805.1 uncultured Fibrobacterota bacterium | reverse complement strand
GTCGAGATCTGAATTGACGAAGCTGAGAATCATTTTTGATGAGCCGCATTCCGCCACGTTCAATATGTCGGCGGATCGTTTTCTTATGAGATACGCTGCTCAAACCGGCAATCTGGTTTTGCGGTTTTACAAATGGGAACGCCCGACAGTCACACTCGGTCAATCGCAAAAGGCGGAAGATCTTCTTGACACTATGCGACTCAATAAAGAGGGAATAGACTGGATCAATCGCCCTACCGGCGGCCGAGCTGTTTTCCATATCGACGATCTGACATATTCCATCACGATTCCTTTGTCATACGACAAATGCGGCTCTTCCATTTCGCAAACATATTCCTTTGTGGCCGAGTGTCTTGCCGAAGGTTTTCGTTTGGCTGGTGTCAATGCAGAACTTGAACAAACCGAGCTGAGTGGAAGCCGCATGCGAAGCGAATCACGATTGCCGTGCTTTATTTCATCGGGGCGAAGCGAGATCCTTGTAAGTGGTAAAAAACTTGTAGGCTCCGCCCAGAAGCGAAGCTCCGATGCCGTTTTGCAGCACGGATCAATTCCTGTCTCTCCACGATTCCGTGAACTGCCGAATTATCAGCTGTCAAGCGACGAAGAGAAAACCGCGCAGATCGCAGCTCTTGAATCAGGATGTACTTGTATATCGGAAATCAATACGGGCTTGTTGATTGATGATCTTGCCAGTTTTATTGCGGATGGTTTTGCCGCGGTATCTGGTTTGAACGAGTTTGTCGAAAACTGGAGTAATGCCGAAATAGAAATCATCACCGAGTCATGAGTGGATTGATAATCGCCTTGTAGAGCTCGGCATCCTTTGAGTCTGAAAACCCGACATCTTTTTGCGCAACAAGTTTCTGAATGTTATATGCCGGTCTGCCTGACAAAGCAAACCGTGCTGTTTTAGTGTCAAGAAAACACCTGTTCCGCGGAATCAAAACCGGTGCGGTTTCAGGTACAAACTGATCCGCCGCGAAATCAAGCACGCATTGGACATCACGAATATTGACTATCACAAACGAGTGGAACTCCTCAAGGAAAGTTCCTTCGGCGCGACAGGCATCTATCCCGTTTTTCCCCAGTAGCATTACGGTCATCGTTGAAATCGGGACACAACCGCCGGTTTTCAAAGGATCAATATGCACATGAATCGAATCCATCAGACTACGGCCGTCCCCTTGCATAAACGCTGCGAATCGTTCCACAGTGCAAGGTTTGATCCGCAAAGGCAAAGTATCGCACCGCTGCGAATCGACAAGACAGGTATTCACATTGCTGTCAGAAATCACTCTTTCATACCCTTCAAAAACATCGCAGTTTTTCTCTTCAGAAGGATTGCACTCAATTTCCTTTTTCCCTACAGAATCTACTGCCGTCACGGAAAGATAATGCCTGTATCCTTTGATCAAGCGCTCTCTTTTTCCGTCAACCAGATCCCATATATATGTGAACCTTGCTCCCGAGCGGATCAGTTTAGCATTGACCTTTGTTCTTTGAGAAAGCGGCAAACCCGGGATCCGTGCGGTGTAAAGATTATAGCCGATAGCGCACGGAACAGAATCCCATGAAACCTCGATGGCTTTTTCGGTATAATTAACCACGATTCCGACCGGCGCTGACAAAGCTTCGCAGAATGCCGATATGTGTACCAGAAATATCAGTGTCAAAGCAAAAAAAGAAGTTCGCAAAAACCAATCCCGTCAACGATTAAGAATTCCCACCAGTGATTGACAAAAAATAGGATTCGCTTGGCAACCGCGAAAGAGAAATCTGAGAGTGAGGCTGACTATCGACGGCTGTAATGCGGTGAGGACTCAGTTCCCACCAACTACACGAAGCATAATCTTGCTGCTCTCTTCCCGAGTATAATAAATACTGGGGTCTCGTGTATCCGGTATTGCATAGTTGAAATTCACTACTGCAAGATAAAAACCTGCTCCAACCCTTCGGCCATTCTCGTTGCGCGCATCCCACACAAAGTAGTGGCATGTTATGCCGTTGTTTACGAGACTGTCCGAATCGGCATTTGTCAGGTTCTTTACAATATTTCCGAGAGGATCATAGATCTTTGCACTAATCGATATCGTGGGCAATGCCAACTTGGGAATAAACGGTTTTATCATGATAATAACACCGGTATCACCATATGTTTTTTTCGTGCTGTAAAATTTGCTCAAGGAAACAATGCCGGTATTTAGCTGATAATCCATAAGCGTAGGCTTGATCTTCAACGTAACCCAGGTCGTATCACTCCAGAATGCGCCATCAAAAACCTGATATGCGAAACTGTCAACCGTGTCTTTTGATCCGCTGTTGGAATAGTGAAAGCCACCATCACGATAGAGATAGATAGATCCATGAGTGGTGGTATCTCCCGCAACAAGATATGCGCTATCGCCACCAAGGTTATCGGGATCGGTGTCGTTGGCGAGCACACCAGGCTCCACAATGGTGGTATCGGCGCATTGCGGGATATAGAAAGTATCCCGACGGCCAACCGGTGGTTCATCGTTGACGTTGGCACGGTAAATATGAACATACGAAGGGTTTATCTGCCGATTACCGTTGAAATATCCGCCATAAGTGGTCCAATCATATAAGTAGTAGCCGAAATAATCGTCAGTCTGTTCGATTCCGGCATGTCTCGGAATGTACTTGAACACGCCGTGCTTCCAGTTGGTATCGCTTGTATCAACGTATCCGTATTTTGGCTGATCAATCTGGCAGACTTCCCAACGATTAGCAGCGGCGGGCAGATCTGCATCGAATACCACACTTTTCCCATTGATGTTATTGAGGTCAACCGTTACGGTGATTGTTTCCGTGGTATTTACAGTGATCGTATCGGGAGTTGTCGCGCTATTATCATTGATCGGATTTATCTTTATTGGCAATGCTCTCGTCAACACGTTTCCATTGACGTTAACGGTAATGATAGGCGAGAAAAATGTGTCGCCGGATTCATAATCGAACAAAACCTTTGCCTCAAGGAAAATGCCAACACCCGCAGAGTCTAAAACATTGAAATGAACATTGTCATCGACTGTCACAGTTGCGAAAGCTGCATTATCTCCCGAAGGCACGATCCTGGCTAATACCGCCGAAGAAGAGGTTGGAGACACGTTCTCATCCATCTGTATTGTTGCGGTACTCGGAACGACAACATTCGGGTCTTGGTTCGTTGTCCATATGACAATGCTGTCTAATGGAGCAGCGGCAACAATAACAGGAACCACTGCCGAAGCAATCAAAGCACTAAAGATGGAAATCAAACGCATTTCTTCACTCTTCTCAGGAAATCGGCGGGTTATTAAAACCCGCCGCAGTTATGGAAATCAGATCTTCTTTTTGCCTTCGCCCACCATTTTGAAGGCCAAATGGAAATTTGCCGGAACCAGCAACTTTTGCGCAAATGTCATGGTCGTGCTGACAATCACGGTATCTTTCGTCGTGTCGCTGATCATGTTAAGGAACATGGCGTTGCCTGCGGAATCAAGGTACAAGCCATTGTTCTCGTGAAGATCACCGGCAAGAAGATTCGACACTTTTGCAGGGTTCGACGAAAGAAGACTCGGAGACCACATCCCTAAAACTGGCGTAGCTGAAACTGAAGGATCTACAATGTAGAGCTTCACGGTGAGCGGAACAGGCAAATTGCTATTTGCAAACACGGTATCTGCGTGCGAAGTATCAACCGAAAGATAAATATCCTTAACCTTGAAAGTCGAAAGAATAACATCTTTATCGGTTATTTCCTTGCGGATACTACCCATAAGAATGGTGTCGTTCGCCGATACAACCGTTTCGGAATCACCATTCGGAGTCATTAAGATGTTCCGTGTTTCAGCTGCGGTAATAATTGTCCCTTTGTCGGTTGTTATCGACGTATCAATAACCCCATTGGAATCCTTCGTAATGACGGTATCTGCACCGTTGATCTTTCCGGTTGAATCAGTCATGCCGCAACTTGCAGCTAAAAACGAAATGGAAACTGCTGAAACCAGCCCGAGTATCCCTTTAAGGATTGATCGGTTCATGGTGCCTCCTTGATTTGGACATTTGAATTGTTATCAGTAGAAGTATTGATGGCCTTTGCTGTGTCTTGTGCTGTTACCGCCGGTACAGGCACTTGCGACTGGACAACCGGCGATGCCGAAACTTTTGAATCAACAGGCTTCGCCTCAGCGGTTTTAGTAGTTGTAGGCGAGACTGAAACAGCCTTATTTGATGCCGCGATACGGCTGTTTATACGCTTCATCGGAACATTAAGCGACAAGAAATTTATTGAAGTCGCACGCTCCGCGCCGAAACTGTATCCGGCGCCATGAACAGTATGCCTTGTTCTGATGTCGCAAGAAAGGCTCAGCCTAATAGTATTCCGGCCAACGAGTTTCATATTCGGCTTGACGTATGAATCGTCGGAAAGAACATGCATAGAACCGCCGGTAGAAATCCGGCAATATTCCCACCCCAAATTGGCATTCAGATCGAAACCACGAAAATGCTTGGTTGTCGGACAATCGAAAGGCTTGCAAACACTCACGCCGACAAAAGACGAGATCCCTTTTATTACGAAACTTCCCGTAATGCCATCGCCCGGAAACCAACGAAGGTGTGGAAATGTAAGGTCACAAATCGCGGAAACATGCACAGGCGACTTTGGAATAAGCCAAGCGATGTCGTGCTGAAGCCCTACGCCAAACATATTTACTCTAATCGACCCAAACGGCACGCCAACATAATGAAATCTCAATTCTGTCCAATATCCCGAAATTCCGGTTTGGAGCATAACCATTGGGAACCAATTGAATTGTGCGACCTTATCAATGCCGTCGCTCATCAGCTTGTCGTTTTTGGCAACTACAATGAATGTATCCTTCACAGGATCGGAATTCATGGTGTCTATAGGTGCTACGATGAAGTATTTAAGACCCATCGGAGCCGGATCTCTGCCGAAAATAGTCGGCGCACGGTAAGACTGCACGTATCTGTAGTAAGCCGAATCCTTTCCATTAAGAAGAGCCGGCTTGTCGGTATTGGGATCCATGAACGTATTGTCGTAATAACGATCCTTGTTGGCTACCTCTGTTATTGTAATTGGCAACCCCAAGGTAAACCGAAAATCCTGACCAATCTCTGCCGGACGAATCCACTCATTATTGGAAATAGTGCCCAGAAGCGTCGCCGCGGGTCTGACGTAGTCAGGATATGCTTCCAAAGATTTCACGGCTTGGTCGTAATCTCCGGCTCTCGTGAAGGCAACCGCCAGCAGACACGCCGCGATCGCTAATACAGGTTTTTTCATTATTCGGTAAACACCATAACAAACGTTATTATCTCTTTGCTCACTTAATATAGTACAAAAAGGCGCGTATAACCCAAAGAAAAACATATTGCTGCAGCAATTTGTGTTCGCGAGTGAACAAGCCCGGATTTAAAGCTGTTTTTTAGTGATTTCTGGTATCTTTTGTTGAACAAAATAATCTACCACAAAGTAGCCACTGTATAAGTTCAACACGATACGGCAGGCAAAATAAGCGGAATGGTATCTGCCGGCAAAGAAGTTGTCGCATAAAAAAATACGGCCGATCAGTATTCCTGATCGGCCGCGTCAATTATCCAAAATACAGCTTCTGCCGTAGATCAGAGAAGCTTACTCGAAGTAACGGTCAAGCTCATCTTTTACATCGGCAGCCATCTTGTAAGTGTAATACCACTCCATGAATGCTGACTGCTGATGGCTTGAGGCGAGTGCAGAAAATGACTTTGTGTATTCCGGGCTGTTCAGCGCCGCCGGAGCAACTTTTGCAACGAACAGCGGTTTGACAAGTGCAAATCGACCTGTATTGTCTATTACCTTGGAAAGCGTTCCGGGGGCCAAGGCGAATCCGCTGGCAATCGCTGCCGAAGCAGATCCGAGCTGGGGAACAAATGCTGTTCTGGCAATGGTGTCGGTTTTTCCGGAGAAAAGTTTGCTATCGGTACTGTCAAGTGTTGAAATAGTTGGGGCATTTGCCAGACGCGTACGAACAGCATCGAGATAGTTTTTGGCATTTGAAGATGAAATAGAGTCGGCCAGAATGGCGACAATTCTGTTTTTGACATCGGCAAGATCGAGAATGCCTTTGTCAACATGGCGTTTGAATGCAAAAACGAAGAAAGCGCGGCTGTTTTCAAGCTTTTCGGAAACGGCCTCTTTGCGATTCTTTGCAAATGCAAAAGACTGAGCACCACTGACGAAACCAACCTTCGGAATGGATTTACCCTTGGCAAAAAGGCCCGTTGAATCCCAATATAGCCCCTTTTCCTCTTTAGCAGCGGCGACAAATCCTTTGCCAGACATTTTAGTGCGAAGCTTTTCGGCTATTGATTCAAGGCTGTCCAATGTATTGTTTGACGCTTCAATCTTGCGCAGAATGTGACTTGCACGAACCCGAACGACTGTGTCGCCATGCATTTCGCGCTCTTCCACCTTGATTATGTGGTAGCCGAACTGCGTCTTGACCGGCTCTGAGATTTTGCCGGTATCAAGAGAAAATGCAACAGCCTCGAATTGCGGAACCATCTGACCGTGGGCAAACCAGCCGAGTTCGCCGTTCTGCTTTGCTGAAGCCTCGTCGTCGGAAAGAGCCTTGGCCTCTTCAGCGAAAGTGGAAGATCCACTTTCTATGCTTTTCTTGGCATCAAGCAGTTCTTGGAGGCAGGACTGTTCGTCGGCAGAGGTGGGCATCTTTGGAATTGCGGCAAAATAAAGCTCTGCTTCTTCGTCGGATATTCTGAAGGAATCGGGATGCGCATGATAGTAGGTGCTGACCATTGCATCGGTTATCGACTTCGGATTTGCTGCAAACTGTGCATTGTTTACACCGCAGAATTCGAACTGGCCTTTTTCCATCTGGTCGCGGAATTCGCGTTCGGTCTCGAGTCGCGACGGCGTCTTGCCAACCGAAAGCAGAACTTCGAGTTTTTGCGCGGGAACGTAAAAATTGCGCGTCTCCAGTTCGAGCTGCATAACGCCGGCCTGATCGTAGATCTTGGGATTGGCGAGGATCTTGGCAAACTTCGACTTGTCGTACTTGCCATCGGTCAGGAAGTTGGAATCGTTCTGCACCTGAGCCGGTGGATTCTCAAGGATGTAGTTGTAAACTTCGTCGGCTGTTCCTCCGAGATCCATCTTGGTAAACAGCTTTTCGAGAAGCGTCTTCTGGACTTTCTGTTCCCAAATCTGACGCGGAATCTGGCGTTCCTTGTCTTCTGGAAGCGCGGCGCCGGATTCCTGACGCATACGCTCCTTCGCCGTTTCGACTTCCTTCATAAAGTTCTGAAGAGGCACCTGCTCTTTGCCAATACTGCCGACATACACGCCATCTTTGTGGTTCGACGTAAAGTCCATACCCCAGCCGAAGAACACTGTCGCCATGAAGGCCGCAAACACACCCCACATAATCACCGGGGCGAAATCACGCATCTTGCTAATCATTTCACAAGCTCCGTATGAGAAAAGTTACTGTTATTTCTTTGCTTTTGCCGAAGGCTTCAGGAAGTGGTCGAAAACCGCCCTGTTACCGATTACCGCAAGTGCCGCTTTGATCTGTACATCGGCAGAAAGATTCAGGCGATAGATCGTCTCGTTATCCTGACCAAGCGCACGAACAAGCACCGCGGTTCTGACATATCTGGCAATTTCGTCGTTCTTTGCGTTAAATGCGCGCTTGCCTTCGGATGTGCACATGTCCGAAACCTTGGCCGCCATCTTTTCGAGCTCTGCACGCTCGTCTTTTGTCCATTCGGGTCTGTCGATCGAGTAACGCGCAGAATCGGCGGTCGTGTCGGCCAAAATACCGGCCCACTTGCGGAACTCGTCGTACTTGATTGCAGCAAACGGACGATAGTCGAACTTGATTGAATCGAGGAACGAGCGGAAATCTTCCATGACCTTCTGATCGGGAACATAGTTCGCATCGACCTTTACTCCGCGCTTGCCAAGAAGAGGATACTCGTTGGTTGCAAAACGGAAGAACACATCTTTTATGAAAAGCGCACGGACGATCGGATCGAAGATCGGCTGCTTTACAATGGTGTCGGGGATAATTCCGCCGCCGCCATAAACAACGCGACCGGCCTTGGTGTGGAAAATCAGTGTGTCTTTCTTTGCCTTTTTGATGGAAACGCTGTCGGTGCTGTCGGGTTGATCGGCGCCCATGTCGGTTCCACCGTCGATCTCGCCGCCGTCGTCGTGACGCGCACCGCGAACTCCGTTTTCGGGTTTGTTGATGCAACGACCCGAAGGCGTGTAATAAAAAGCTTCAGTCAACTTGATATGGTGCGTCGCGTCGAGCTGTTCGATGCTCTGAACGCTTCCCTTGCCAAATGATGTGTCGCCGAGGATGACCGCGCGATCGTGATCCTGCATGGCACCGGAAACGATTTCAGCCGCGCTGGCCGAGGCTTCGTCAACGAGAACAATCATGGGAACGCTATCGGGAAGAATCGGATCGCTGTGCGAATAGTCGTCTTGCTGTGGCGAAACGCGTCCACGGGTCGAAACAATCAGCGAACCCTTTTTAAGGAACTTCTCGGAAACTTCCTGTGCCTGATTGAGCAATCCACCCGGATTGTGGCGAAGGTCGAGGATCAGTCCCTTGATGCCCTTTGCCATGAGTCCGCGAACCGCTTTGTCAACCTCGTCGCCGGATTCTTCGGAGAACTGCAAAAGCTTTACATAGCCGACACCGTTGTCGAGCACGCCGCTGAAAGGAACTGATTTGATCGTAATAATGTCGCGAATAAGGCTGTAGTCGGTTGGCTCCGGTACGCCCTTGCGCACGATGGTGAGCTTGACCGGTGTGCCGGGTTCGCCACGCAGCTTGTCAACCGCTTTGTCAACGGTGATTCCCTGTGTTGACTTGCCGTCGATCTTTACAATTTTATCGCCGCTCTGGATTCCAGCACGTTCAGCCGGAGTTCCCGGAATCGGCGTCATGACAGTCAGAACTTTTTCCTGAATAGCGATTTGAATTCCAAGCCCGCCGAACTTACCCTCGGTGTGAATGCGCAATTCGTCGAAGCCCTTCGGCTTGAAAAACGCCGTGTGCGGATCGAGGATCGACAGCATTCCACGGACGGCGTTATCGACAAGGTCGGTCGAATTGACATCGACAACGTACTTCTGATGAATCTTTGATGTAACTGCGTCAAGCAGCATTATGTCGGAATAAAAATCGCCCTTGGTGGTGTCGGAGCTTCCGGCCCCAGCCGTATCAACTGCGAGTCCGATCACAACCGAAACGGTGATCAGCATACCCCAAAGGCTATTGCGTGAGAAAGGCATTTTAAAGCGAGAACCAGAATTCATCATCCACCGCCTGTCCGGTAATTTGCGTCACACACACGGCTCCGGAAAGCGCCGCGCAGCGCATAGAACTCCTAAAATAATAGATTCACATAGCGTCAAGCTGTTTCGCGATAACAGCAGCAATTTCGTCGAGGGTCGCGGAACCATCAATCAGCGAAACTCGTTCAGGCTCAGCCTTTGCAATCCGCAGATATTCAGCCCGAACATCGCCAAAAAACTTCTCGGAATTTCGCTCCATGCGGTCGGCGCCCTTGCGTGAAGCGGCCATGCGCGCGGCAGCGGTTTTCATGTCGATATCGAAAATGAATGTTCTGTCGGGTTTAAGCCCCGAAGCAGCAAAATCAAGCAGTGGCGAAAGCAATTCCAAACTCATCCCGCGCCCACCGCTCTGATACGCCAAAGTCGCATCGGCAAAGCGATCACAGAGAACCCATGTTCCATCTTCGAGTAAAGGAATAATTTTCTCGGAGACATGCTGCGCCCGTGCCGCAAGGAATAAAAGCAATTCGCAGCGATCTACCATGGCAGAGTTTTCCGGATCAAGAATCAGCGCACGGATTTTTTCTGCGATGACTGTTCCACCTGGTTCGCGGGTCTGAACAAACTTGATTCCCTTCGATTCGAGGTGCTTCGCGGCGAGCGCGGCTTGAGTGCTCTTTCCGCAGCCGTCGATCCCTTCGAATGTAATGAATTGGCCTTTTTTGTTTTCCATGATTTCCCGGATTTACTGAGTTCTGGTTTCTGATTTTTCTTGTTTTTTGTTTGTCAATTGAGACGTGTTAAGAATGAAAGGCAGAAGAATAAGAAGGAAGGGCTTAGCCAGCCCTTAAACCCGCCAAGGAAGATGTGACCCCAACCCCCCGCCTTCGGCCGCCCCCACTGGGGGCTTCTCGGTTTTGATCTTTACAGGTCATTGCAATCATTTCCTTTTTGATTCTTGTTCCCCTCTCTGAAGGAGAGGGGTTAGTGGTGAGGTCGTTTCGACTCCGCTCAACGACCTCCATAACCATTCCCTTTTTGTCAAACCACAACCGCCGCATTCACACCCCTCCCCCTTGAAATGGGTGGGGCTTTGCGACGGGGTTTTATGGTCACATATTTCTTGGCGGGTTTAAGGGGTTTGACCCGAGATAGCGAGGAAGTTGTCAATAATCCCTTCCTTATTCTGACTTCCTGTCTTATTATTCGTCGTATAAATCAATCCTGAAAATATGTAATAACGGGACTAAAAGAGTCGGCATCGGGTCTTTTTGTGTCGGGTTCGAGTCCTTGAGAGCCGGAATCCGGACTTGGAGTGACGAGTTCGATTCTTTTTGTCTCGATGTCGCGACTCAGAGAGTCGGCTTCGAGTCTTTTCCCTACGATTTTTTTGCTGATTGATGTTGCGGACGTAAGAAACGCTGCGCGTGACCTCATCCCCCGGCCCGTTCTATTTCCTCGCCAGCTCGGGAACTTCTCCTTCAGAGAGGGGAGAAAAACAGGTGTG
>CAIOZP010000131.1 GCA_903862805.1 uncultured Fibrobacterota bacterium | reverse complement strand
ATTGCTGCTCGAAATCCTTGCTGTCCCAGCCCGGCACTTCGACGAAGTAAATCGGCGCGACGCCATTGAAGCCGTGCAGATGGCCGATTTCGTATTTGAGGTATTCGACAAACTCCCATTCGCAATACTCGCTCTGGAGATACGCCGGGGAAAGGCACGCGAGGAGCAGGCGCGATTCGCGCAGGCCCTGAAGGATGCGCTGCCGCCAGTCTTGCATCCCGGCAATCTCCTGCTGGTCGAAAAACGGCACGAGTTCGCGCTTCGCGAACGGCGCGAAGTCGGTCTTGATGCGCTCGACGAGCTGCGTGATGCGGCCCTGCTCGTTGTCGCGGCGCGAATAGGAAATGAACAGGTCGTAGGGCATGGTTCGATTTAGCAACTAGCGGTTCGAATCTGGTGGGAAGGTCAAATAGAGACAGTTCTCGCCACAGGCCAGGCCATTTGAGCATTCAAGCAAGGTGTGCATGACGTGTTCGATGGTTGGGAAAGGATCATACCCGGCAGGATTAGCCTTATACACGTCCGCTGCGGCGCCGGGCTCAACCAGAAAGTGTTTCCAGTCATCCTGAATCCTAAATCTGTTTATAAATCCCATGGGGTCGGTCAGATCATCCCGGGATAGCATCAGTGCGGGGCCAACATTATCTCCACCCAAATACAATGATTCGACGAACATGATCTTGAAGTATTTGCTGATGCCGGTGATCAGGCGGCCAAAAGCCGTCATGTCTCGGGTGTTGAAATCACGAATCAGGTGCGATCTAAGAAGCGGCGCATCTTCAGGGTGGGTCGTTCTACATGCTTCAAGATGCTGCAGGCACCCAAGAATTCCCGCCAATTCCTGGGCCTCTACTTTTTTGTAGGAAAGTTTGTCCGGGGTAACGATGTTGCGCGATCCATTGACGCTCGGAGGGGGCCTAAATCCACTCAGGAATTTCAGCGCCTCACGAACGACATTCTGATCATCAAAGAAATGAATATTCCAGCGTCCCGAAACGGTGAACTCGTAAAAACACCAACCACGGTTCACGTAGTCAGTGAATCCTTCGGATAAGATGAAGACTTTGTCAGAGTATTGAATGACATCCTTCAGCATGCCGATCTCGGAATAAAAAACCACATCTTCTTCAGCGGTTCTGGGACGCTGTAGCATTGAACAATAATCATAAAAGACGAGCGCGGAGCGAAAATGTTCATCGGCTTCGCACAACGTCCGCAACCGGTTCTGAAGTTCCCGCAGTTGAATTCCGTCGGGATCGGGATGGTCAGAGGACATCCACCGATGAGATACAAAGATAAGTCTTCGCGATAAGAGGTCTGTGATCGAGCATTTTTTGATAGATGCCGGAAAAATGTCTTCCAAAAGCAATCGGTTTAGCTGCCATAGGGTGCCTCCTTCGCATTTCCGTTTCAGGCGATCTTGGGTTGCGGGAGAAAGCTTTATGCCATCGAAAAGCTCCAATCGATAAAAATATCCGCACCGCATGATGCGATTTAATAGTTCCGCGCATGTTTTAGCAATTTCTCGACAATCCATCTGGAATCGGTCATCCAT
>CAIOZP010000130.1 GCA_903862805.1 uncultured Fibrobacterota bacterium | reverse complement strand
TGGACACCGGCGTCGGTGCGACCTGCGCCAACAACGGCCGTAGGAATTCGAAGAACAGTGGCAAGTGCTTTTTTGATGGAAGACTGAACGCTCACCTGACCGTCACGCTGAATCTGCCATCCGGCGAAATCGGTTCCGCGATATTCAACACGGCAGAAGATGCGCATCAGATCTTCCGCGCGATTGGATCGAGTTCGGCGCAGCGCATGATTTTGTAGCAGAGCAGCTCGAAGTTCGCGGCATCGGATGGTATGCGGCCAGTTTTGATCATCGCATCGTAATCGGCGAGCAGGGCGAAGATTGTACGAAGGTGGCGCATTTTGAAATGCTGTGCCTGCTCTATCATTTTGCCAAGCACCATCGGATATGCCTTGTTCGGATCACTCTCAGCATCGAGAAGGCCGGCCTTTACGAAAATCTCATGGGCCGCCTCGGTTTTGCTTTTGTATGCGGCGGAGAAATATCTCTTTGCACATGAACCGTCTGTTTCGACCGCACCTCTGATCTTCAACAGTTTCATGAAATGCCGGAATAGTGTAGCGATGTAGAGCGGCGCTGCGCCTTCTTCGGCGAACAGTCCGCGAATGACCGAGACCGCACGGGGAACATCGCGCAAACCCACGGCAGTTGCGAGTTCGGAAGGATTGATCTGCCTTGTTGCGCCGATGATCGACTCGATTGCCGTTTTGTCAATCGGAGAACCCGGCGGAAGAAAGATGTCGAGCTTGGTGAGTTCGGCATAAACCCGCGAGAGATCGTCGGTACCGGTGAGGTTGATAAGAACTTTTGCCGTATCTTCGCTTATGCTGCGCTTGAACAGCTCCTTGACAACTGTGCAAAGCCACTTCGGTATTTCATATTCTCGTTTTGGCTTATCGAGTTTCTTGAGTACAAAGGTTTCGGGATTACTCTTTGCCAGCGCCGGAAACTTGAGCAGTGCCGATGCGTCCTTCTTCGCCTTGCGCCCGCTTTCGGAAATCTCTGACTCGATGATTACTGCGATGTCTGGCGGGTTTGCCTTGAGCACTGTTGCAAGACCTGCGAGTTCCTTTTCGTCAAGCTTGCCTGCCTGCCTCACGCTGAAGAGTCGCATTTGCGAAAAGAGCGACGGCGTCATCATGTGCGAAGTGTATTGATCGAAAGATTCGCTGGTCGAATCGAAATGCTCTTCCGAAAGGTCGGGCCATTCGGAGAGAAGTGCTTCGACAAAAACTGCACGGGCGCGGTCCAGTCCGATCGCGTCGTCGCCGCTCAGAAGCAGGTAGCGTGCGGTGCTCATATTTTCTCCGTTTTTTGCACGATGTCAACCAGAGGATGAAAAGCCGGTTTGAATGAGGCGACAGATTGAGTGTGTTGAATTTTCTCAACGCTTGACAAAGCGGAAATCCTTTCAGTGAGTTCATTAGCGGATTTGACGATGAATGCCAGTCCTGCGTCGCGCATAATTTCGTAGCTTTCGCGCTGTTCGAAGTAGTGAGGGCCGGAGAAAACCGGCACCGCGAACTGAACCGCTTCCCAGATGTTATGTCCGCCAACCTTCGCAAATGTTCCGCCCATGATTGCTGCGTCGCAGATGCGGTATGCGTCTTCGAGCACACCAAATGCCTGCACGACAGCGGTGTCGGCGTATTTGCTGAACTTGAGCGAAGTAACGCGCTCGATATTTCCGTTGGCTTCGGAAAGAATTTTTGCGGTTTTGTCGGGATGGCGTGGAACAAGGATCAATCGTTTCGGTCCGCTTGTTTTAATAGCCGCGAAGGCATCGCAGATGAGGGCGATTTCGCCAGGATGAACGCATCCGGCAGTTACAACAAATTCGCATTTGTCAATACCGAACCTGTCACGGAGCAAGGCGATTTCTCCGGAGTTGGGGCGTGCGATATTCACCGCTGATTTGATGTTGCCAGTAATCGTGATCGTTGTTTCATCAACGCCTGCCTTGATAAAACGTTT
>CAIOZP010000129.1 GCA_903862805.1 uncultured Fibrobacterota bacterium | reverse complement strand
ATCGTGTCTTGGTCTATCGGAATGAAAATCTTTTTTGAAGGATGAACTGCGATCGCCATGCTCTCCGCGACTATCACGATCAAAATATGCCGGTCTTTCCGATCTGTCATTTCTATAGAAACGTTTTTCGGATGAACCGAAACGTGATGGACGTTCTGATCTGTCATCACGATCAAATCGTTTTTCCGATGATCTGCCAAATGACGGACGTGATCCGAATAATCCACGTTTGTCATCACGGTCGCCATGATCGTGTCTTGGTCTATCAGAATTGAAATCTTTTTTGAAAGATGAACTGCGATCCTCACGATCTCCACTATCGCTACGGCTGTCGCGGTTTATGCGAGCCGGTCTTTCCGATCTGTCGAAACGTTTGTCCGATGAGCCAGCGAAACGTCCGCCTTCTCGTTTGACAAATCCGCCACGTGAAGCGGATGCTCCACGTTCCTTGCTGTGCTTGAATCCCATATCTGAATCACCCCGTTCATTGTTTTCTTCGCGATCGTCACGATCTGGTTCGATGTTTTCTGAAACTTTTTCGGCGCCATCGGCGGCGATAGAAAATTTCAGCAGATAGCCTTTGATGTCGCCGTTGATAAGCGGAACAGACTCGGCAGGTTTCATCCCGAAGAGCTTGTTGTCTTCTTCTCTACCTATATAAAGGATCGCTTCGCACGGACGATTAGCCGCGCGCCGCAGGAATGATCCGACAGTGGCGTAGAACGACGAGATCCCTTCGCTCGGATTGAGCCTTACACCGTACGGCAGATTGCTGACGATAAGGCTGTTTTTTATTCCGGTGACATCTTTGAAATCTGACTGATCAATTTTTACTTCGCGACCAAATGGCAATGCCGAAAGATTTTTTCGCGCCGCGTCAACCGCTGTTTTGCTGACATCGCTGCCGCTGATCGAAACAGGTGATCGGCGGACTCCGGCGTCAGCGGCTTCTTTCACTTTTGTCCAGATGCTTCGATCGAAATCGGGCAAGCTGAAAAATCCCCAGGTCGATCGAAGAAAACCGGCTGGAATATTGCTGGCCTTCATGTGGGCTTCGGCGAGCAGGGTTCCGCTTCCGCAGAATGGATCAATCAGATCACGGTGTCCGTCCCAGCCGGAGATTTTTATCACCGCCGCGCCAAGAGTCTCCTGCATCGGAGCCTCGACCGAAGCTACGCGGTATCCGCGCTTGTGCAGTGTCCCGCCCGATGTATCGAGCGAAATCGTTGCTTTATCATTCTGAATATGTAGGTTGATCCACACCGACGGGTTTTCACGATCCACCGACGGACGCTTATCATCATGAAGTTTGCGGAACCGGTCGCAGATAGCATCCTTCAGTTTAAGCGAGGCATACTGCGAATGAGTTATTCCACTGTGAACCACGTTTGCAAAAACCGCGAAGGTTTCATCAACATCAAAAATCTCTTCCCAGGGAAGCTCCATACCGTTTGAATAGAGTACATTTTCGTCAGGGCAGTCGAACTCGACAAGTGGTGCAAGGATGCGTGTGCAAAGCCGCGAACAATAGTTGATCCGGTACAATGTTTCTTTGTCGGCCTTAAACGATGCACCACGAAAAACGGGTTTTACATCGCGGGCGCCAAGAGCGACAAGCTCTGCGGCACCGTGTTCTTCGATAGATCCCGCGATCTGCGCGAAATATCCGGAATTTTTCTGATACAGAAATTCCACTCGTTTTGCTCCTATTGTTCAATCGGGCACAAAGATACTTGCCGCGCATATTTTGAAATTGAGGAATCTCGTGTGAATGTCAAATATTCATCGGGGCAAGAAATTCTTGTAATCAGCATCATTCGGAACAACAAACATCCGTACAATTCCCTTTTTGTCAACCAGCCAGCCGTCATTGGCAAAGGCAAGCATAGGATAATCGTCTCTACTATTTCCATAGGCGATCAGCTCGTATGATTTTCTATCCGGAAATAATTCGATAATCCGTCGAACCTTCTCATCACCCTTGCAATTCCTGCTCGAAAACGTTCCGGTGATTTTTTCGTTTTCAATTTTGCGCATATCCATCAGCTGGTTGATGAGGCGAAGCAAGCGGTTAACGTTTCTTTGCATCATATTCAAGCTTTGTCGT
>CAIOZP010000128.1 GCA_903862805.1 uncultured Fibrobacterota bacterium | reverse complement strand
GAGCTTCGCATGAAAGGTGTGCACCTCATGCTCGAAGACGGCGTGAGCGTTTTCGAAAATGGGGCCGAGGGATCGGTGATTGCAAAGCTCAATTAGGGGCGAAGTGTTCTGGCGGATCTTGTTCTGCTTTCGATAGGCGTTAAACCCAACACAGAATTTTTAGCCGATAGCGGAATTGAACTTGGGCCGCGCAAGCATATCGTGGTTGACAAATATCTCAAGACATCGGCGCCAGATGTTTTCGCAGCCGGTGACGCGATCGAAGTGGTGAATCCTTTCACAAAAAAACAGACCGCCGTTCCGTTAGCCGGGCCTGCAAACAAACAGGGCCGCATTGCCGCCGACAATATTTTCGGCGCAAAGCTTCGCACTTACGACGGAACGATGGGAACAGCCATCGCGAAGGTTTTTGATCTGACCGTTGCCGTTACCGGCGCGACCGAGAAGTTCTGCCGCGCCGAAAAGATCGCGCACGAGACGATCATCATTCATCCAAACGATCACGCCGGTTATTATCCGGGTGCAACCATGATGGACCTCAAACTGGTTTTTTCGACCGAGACACGTAAGGTTTTGGGTGCACAGGCGACAGGTTACGGCGGAGTTGACAAGCGTATCGACGTGATCGCCACCGCGATAAAAGCTGGCATGACGATAGACGATCTCACCGAGATCGAGCACGCATACGCGCCGCCCTATTCGGCCGCAAAGGATCCAGTGAACATGATCGGATTCGCTGCGCAGAATATCCTCGACGGCCTTGTAAAGTCGATCACGTGGGACGCGCTTCGTTCGCTTGACAAATCGGGAATCTATCTGCTTGATGTGCGCACGCCGGCCGAGTTCGAAGGCGGGACAATCGAGGGCGCACTCAACATCCCGCTTGACGATCTGCGAAGTCGCATCGACGAGGTTCATCGCGACAAACCGATCGTGATATTCTGCCGCGTCGGTCTTCGTGGCTACATTGCTGCGAGAATTTTAGCCGATCACGGCATCACCGATATGAGCAATCTGTCTGGCGGATTCGAGACATACAAAGTCGCAACCGCTCGCCAAGACTCCGACGAAACACAATCAGAAAACCGCCACGACGAAGGGATAGACACCGGTATGACAACTGTATCAAACAGTCCGAAAATATTGGTCGAAGTTGATGCCTGCGGACTCCAGTGTCCGGGGCCGATAATCAAACTCAAGGCCGAGATGGACAAGCTTTCAAAGGGCGATGTGCTGTCTATCTGCGCAAATGATCCGGGCTTTTTCGGCGACGCACCGGCATGGGCAAAGGCGACAGGCAACATCATTCGCGATCTGTCAATCAGCAAGGGTATCGTGAAAGCGGTGATCGAAAAAGGCGCGGCGGCTCCGGGTCATGTTGCCACCGCTGGAAACGACAAAACGATCATCGTGTTTTCGGGTGATCTCGACAAAGCCATCGCGAGTTTCATTATTGCAAACGGCGCGCTTGCAATGGGCCGCAAGGTCACGATGTTTTTCACCTTCTGGGGCCTGAATGTTCTGCGTCGCGACAAGTCGGTAAAAGGTCTTGCCAAAAATTTGGTCGAGATAATGTTTTCGATGATGATGCCGCGCGGCAGTCGCAAGCTTTCGCTTTCGAAGATGAGCATGGGCGGAATGGGCGGTATGATGATCCGAATGTTGATGCAGCATCACAATGTTCCCTCGCTCGAAGAGATGATCGAGACAGCGATGAAGAACGGCGCGAATATCGTTGGTTGCCAGATGTCGATGGGGCTTATGGGAATTCGAAAAGAAGAGCTGATCGACGGCATTCAGATCGGCGGCGTGGCGAGTTATCTGGAAGCCAGCGAACACGCCGACAACAATCTGTTTATCTGATACTTTTTGTAGAAGATATGGATGACCTCCCGTTCTTTCCTGGGACTGGTTACCCTATAAGTAGTTTTTGAAATTACTTAACAGAACGGGAGGTCTCCATGTCAGAGAAAATAGTTTTTGTGGGCGTCGATGTTGACGACAAGGCGTTTC
>CAIOZP010000127.1 GCA_903862805.1 uncultured Fibrobacterota bacterium | reverse complement strand
TTCAACATCAAGAAAAAGAAGACCAACGCATTGAACAGTTGAGATTGTTTTAAATAAGTCCGCCTTTTGGCGGTTCATGTATTAATCCGCTTTGAGCGGTTCCAACTTTCCAAGCCTCCGGCTTTGCCGGAGGTACTTGACGGTTTTCAGATTGGCACCATCGCATTTTTCATTCAATTCTCTTCCAGACTTCAGTGATTTCATAATCCACTTCACCATTACCAAGTAGTGATGCCGGAAAAATTCCGCGTTGAATCCACAGGTCGTTAATGAATTCACAACAGAATGGAATTGATCGTCCTACAAAATTCGGATTGGTAAAAACTTTGATGTGCTCGGTGTAATTTACGCCGTCGAAACTGTATGTCCCGAAACCGCCGAAAAATCCCCTGAGTGATTCGAGCAAAATCGAATCACTGGCAGTGGCAGGTAATCTTCGTCGGACTGGTGACTGTTCGGCAAACAGGAAATGCTTCTCGTAATGACCTTGAACATCTGCCACTGATTTTCAGATTTGATGACGGCATCATCAGGTGACAGTTCTTGCGTGGAAACCTGCTGCCACGTTCCGATCAGACCATTTGTTGAAGAAGACACATTGCCGCCTTTCAATGACTTTCGATGCGAGATATAAAATAGTCCAATCCGCTTGGTGCCGATTTCCAAAATTTCATTTGTGCCATTAACATGGTTGCTTTATATTGGTTGGTATTCGGCAGTATCGGTGATACGGCGAAATGTTTCAAAGGAGAATTCCATGAAAAAACTTGCAGCAGTAATTACGGCGTTGCTCTGTGCGGCTTCTGTCTATGCCCAATCGACAGAAGAACTGATGCAGCAGGGAACCATGCTGATTCACAACGGCGCCTTCGATCAGGCGGTCTCGTGCTTCCGCAAAGTGGTTTCGCGTGATCAGGGAAATTTCGAGGCGCAATTCAACCTTGCGTTTGCGTACCTGAACTGGGGCCAGAATGCCAAGGCAGTTGACGAGTTCCGAAAGGCTGCGGCGCTCAATTCGTCAAGCACGGAGGTCTGGTCGAATATGGCGGTGGCGTATCAGAATCTTGGCCGCATTGACGATGCCGTTTCAGCGCTTGACAAAGCGATAAAGCTGAACCCGAACAATATGCAGGCGCGGCTCAACGTTGCGATGCTCTATGGCAACAAGGAGAAATACGATGAGGCCGTTAACATGTACAAGCAGATCATTGCGATTGATGCGACGCAGATAGATGCCTACGTCAACGCAGCGAAATGTCTCTTGACCCAGAAGAAATATGCAGAGGCTGAGCAGATGCTTCGCAAAGGACTTGCCCAGAATCCGGAAGAGGCAGAACTCAGCTTCGATCTCGGGAATCTTTTCTGGGAACGTGATCATAACGCCGATTCTGCTACGGCATATATGCGTCGTGCGATTTCGCTTGATCAGAATAAGCTCGAATACCACATGAACCTTGCATTGATCCTTGAGATCGGAACCGATAAGCCGCTTGCCATCAGTACATGGAAAGAGTGCCTTGCGTATGCTTCCGACATTTCCAAGAAGGACGAAATTCAGCATCATATTGACGCGCTCGAAGGGCGGTCTTCATCGGGAGCTGCCGCGACTGGTGTCAACCCTTATGCAGGACAGTTGGTTCAGAAAGTTAAGCGCGATGAAGCTCCGGCAAAACCGGCACAGAACACTGGAGTTCAGATAAAGGGCGATACAAATGTTGACAGCGATCTGAAGGCATTGCAGGACACAACTGGTCAGGATAGATTCAAGATTGTAGTGAAGAAGAAATAGAAAAAACGCGGTGTTATTCAGGCCGGTTTTCAGAGATGAGAACCGGCCCTTTTTTTCAGAAGGATCAGCTCCGGTTTTCCCATTTGATCTCAGGGATTTTCTTGATACCGACCATGAAATAGAAGCTGCCCTGATTGTAGCCACTCGGGCTCCAGTCGAAGGTCATGTCCCAGCATTCGAGGTCGCAAAGGAAATGAACCGTATTTGATTCCATGCGGTTTGTATTGAAGTTGTAATAACCGCTCCAGGTCGCCGACCACTTCTTGGTAAACGCAAATCCGGCGTTCATCGAGAGATTGAAATCCTTGTGTGTCGTAAATTCTGTTTTGAGGTCGGGGCGACTTTTTGAATAGTTGTACGACGGGCTGATTGACGCGTTCCAGGCCAGCGGTTTGTGATGAGTGCTGTCGGTGAGAATATCGAAGTCGCCGTCCCAGAATGATCCGGCAAGGCCGATGCTTTTGGGGTGAAAGCCGAGGGAATAACCCATGAGCTTTGGCAGATAGCTTGCCGAACCATCTAAGTTATAAGGGCGATATGTGCTTGAATAGCTCACGTCAAGTAGCGGTATTCCGGTATTCGCAGATATGGAAATATCCGACATGCGTCTAACTCTAATCCATCCAGTATCGGCACGTGAATAGTTATAGGAGCCACTTATAGAGACATTCAAGATATTGAACTTCTTATCAGGTTGAGTAGTATCAAGGCTTCCCGCTTTGCCCTGAAAAAGATTCCCAACTGAAAATCCAATCCCATGGGTTAACCTTGTCCCGGACGGTGCCGTCACGCCGAGGTCGCCGGGATAGCGAACCTTTTGATCAACCCGTGGTGTAAAGTTGTATGAAATACCTGGAGTGAAAGTATGGCGGATTCCTTTCAGTCCGAAAAGTTTTATTGGAAATAGTCCGTATAGGTTTGTTGAAAGACCAACACCAGCATGCCAGTTGTATCCCTGAGCCTGCCCCATTTCCCGAGAAAAATTCTTGTCGCCATATTTTGTCGTGTCGTAAACAAGAACTGTGTCGTACTTCCAAGGTTTGTTGTAGCAGATGAAATTGGTGTCATAGTTAGTGAGGTAGGTTCCGACAACTACAGTGTCGCCGCTTGGTCTGTGGGTCATTGTGTCGCAGGTCGGCTTTGCTACGTAATGTGTGTCGGCAGTCGTATCCATGTATCTGTCAAACAATGCATGAGTGAACGAGATGTTCGGAGTGATGTTGATGTATTTGGCGATAGTCTGCGTTGTACTGATATTTAACATTTGACCAGCACCCATTGCCCGAAGAGTGTCTTTCGTGGTTGTTAGTGCAAGTTGGGGTACAGATGGAGTATCACTCCATAATTTATGGACGTTGTGGTTGACGCGGCTGTCGCCGTTCATTCCCCATGACCAGGTGATCTTGTTGTACCAGTGTGTCGCAACCGTGTCGCCAGGATTGGCCGGAACATCGAATGGAATCAGCGGTCGAGGCGAAAGGTTGAACGAAAGCGATGGCAGATCTTGTGTCACTGCATCGGTGGCGAAATCGTGGTGGCGATTCCAGCTCAGCCCGCCGTAGGCATTGATCTTTTTGAATGACTTGGTAAGAGCCATGTTGGCATCGACCTGTTGATTCAGAAGCTGCGAAGTATCTTCAGAAAATGTTTTGTAATAGTTGCGTCCCGACACGATATTGCCGCGCCCCGCAAGTCTGAAACTTCCGTCGGGAAGGAGGTTCTGATCATGCGAATAAGAAATTGACCACTGCTTGTTCAGCGTGTCATAGCTGCTGCTGGTCGTGTAACTTGCGGCGATGTTGCCGTTCAGCCAGTATCGCAGATTGTAGCTGCCTGCGCCTTTGAGAACATAACTCTGGAACTCGGTCACTTTCGCGGCAAGCATCAGGTCGGCATAGTCGTTGATTGCCCAATAGTATCCAAGGTTGTCGAGGTAGCCACCGAATGAGGGATTGCCGCCCCATTGCGGTCGAAGGAAACCGCTGTGCCTGCCCTTGCGAAGTGGAATCACAAAATAGGGTAGTACCGCGACCGGAGCATCGCCGATGTCAAGCACGATCGGACGGCTGATGGCTTTGTCGTCGGGAGCTACTTTTATGTTACGGCTGTAGAAGAAATAGTGAAGTGAGTCTTCGTGATCGCAGGTCGAATATTCGGCGTCGAGGATGTAGTAGTCCTTGTCGTCGGAACGTGCGATCTGGCGGCCGGTGTAATGGTCGCCCTGTGAATGCGCATTGCCGTATTTGACCCGTCCGCGTCCGCTCTTGATGCTGTAGGTCATCGATTCTCCGACAACAGTGTCGCTGCCTTCGAACAATTGCGGATACCCGCTCGCCACAAGGAGATTGCTGTCGAGCATGAAGTGAATTGTATCAGCAAAAAGCGTCACGGTCTTATTCTTGACGATGCAATTGCCGTGCATAAGAATCACTCTTGACGATGCATCGTAATCAATAAAATCGGCTTCATATTTAACGGTATCTTTGGCGGATGTCACAGTGGAACTGTCAGCGGTTTTCTTTGCGGATGAATCATTCGCCAGACTGTGTACCGAAGCCGTGATTGTGTCTTTGGGTTGTGACACGGGCGGCATCAGGCCTTGTTTGGTCGGTGCGCCGGAAGCGAACACTGTACCAATGATAATG
>CAIOZP010000126.1 GCA_903862805.1 uncultured Fibrobacterota bacterium | reverse complement strand
GGCAAAGATGTCGCGGTTCAAAAAGCCACTTATCCTGCGATTGTCGGCTTGGAAAAATCGCGAAAGATTGCGACGCAACTGACGGACAAAGCGTTTGGCGCGCTGAAAATTTTCAAAGGCAAAGCCGTCGCGCTCGAAGCGCTGGCGGAATTTCTTTTGAAGCGGGAGAAATAGAATAGGATTTACTTTCAATGCGCCACATCTGAAGGTTATGCAGATAAACGATGAAAAATAAAAAGGAGAAAATCATATGCCTGTAGAACTGCCATATCTGCCCTCTAACAAGAACATCGCCCTTTTATTTGAAAAGATTCGTTCAGCCAAAGTTCCTGAATCAGTGTCTACTCGCTATCTTGCCAATACTTTTGGATTAAAAAGCACTGGTGACCGCGCTTTAATCACGCTGTTAAAAACTCTTGGTTTTCTTGACCCGGCTGGGCGCCCTACAAAAGAATTTTCGCTACTCAAACATGAAAAGAGTGCTAAAACGGCGATTGGCGCTGCTGTCAAAAAGGCATACGAGCCACTGTTTACTGCAAATGAGAAAGCAAACGAATTATCCAATGACGATGTGAAGGGACTTATTGGTCAAGTAGCTGGAACAGATGAGGACATGACGGCACGAATCCTGTATACGTTTCGTGCGCTGTGTGGCATCGCCGATTTTTCAACAAATCCAACACCGGCAGTCGAAAGCGAAGAGGAGGTGGATTCAATAAAGCAAGAGACAGAAAAAGAAGAAACAGATCAGATCACTTCGCGCCGTGGGTTTCGCCCAGATTTCCATTACAACATACAGGTTCATTTACCCGCAAATGGAACAGAAGAAACTTATATCAACATTTTTAACGCGATTCGAAAAACCTTCAAATGAAGGACGACGGTAAATTGGCATTATTTTTAATGCTTGGCCAAACAGCAACTAAAGCTGTGGCAGAACTGCCTGAAGTTGCTGATTCTCGACCGTTAATGGTTTCAGAAACATATGACCTTACCGTTGCTACCCCAGAAGTTGTCAGGCAAGCAACAGCAACAGCCGAGGTTTACCGCTTGTTCTTTGTTTTTGAAAACTACCTGCGAGAAATAATCATTCGCGTGCTCTCGAAAGATGGAACCGAGGCATGGTGGGATAAAGTTCCTCCTGACGTCCAAAAAGAAATTCTTGATAATGCAGAGACAGAGGAAATGAAAGGCTGGATGGCTTTGGGTTCGCGAGACAAGTCTGCGCTTATGACCTATCCTCAAATGCTCCGTGTGATTGACGAAAATTGGAAAGCATATTTTGCTGACTTGCTCCGCGATAAGGCATTAATCCAAGAATCACGGCATATCACACATCTGCGAAACACAGTCTGTCATATGTCTTCCATTCCAGATGAAGAAATATTGCGAATCAAGCAAGTCATGAGAGATTGGTTTCGGATTGCATCACCGTAAGTTTGTCGCCACCAAAATTTTTCATTCCCTCCACTCGCCGGTTTGCAGCTACGGCTTGAGTTTTTCCTTGAGCGTTTCGCGTCCGCCCTTTCGGAGCGTCGGCGGCGATTCAACGTGGCCGCCGCAAAATTATTGCCGCCAAAGTTTCATGGGGAAGTTTTACGCGCCGCCGACGAGCTTTGCGGAGGAAGTGGTGTCGCCAAATGGGATTTCACCCGGGTCACGGTGTTCGCGACGGACAGGCCATACTTGTTGCGCAGTTCGTCCTGCGTGGTGGCGTGTTCGATGAACTGATCCGGCCAGCCGATGCGCACGACGGGTGTCTTCACGGCCTGCTCGCTGAAAAGTTCCAGCACCGCCGAGCCGTAGCCGCCCATGAGGACATGGTCTTCCAGCGTCACAATCAGATCCGCCTCGTGCCCGAACTGCGCGTGCACCGCCGGGTCAATCGGCTTGGTGAAACGCGGGTTGATGACGGCCACATCGTAGCCGTCCGCGATAAGT
>CAIOZP010000125.1 GCA_903862805.1 uncultured Fibrobacterota bacterium | reverse complement strand
CTCTGCTTCGCTTCGCTCATTGGTACATCCTATCTCCGCCCTTTTTGTTCCTTATTTCAAATACATCTTTTTGTCTCAACTAATATAGGCACGTAGGGAAAAGACCCGAAGCCAACACTCCGAGTCCCGACACCGGGGTTTTCCCGTTCATTCAACCTGAAACCGCAGCCGCCAGTGGCCGCTTTCGCAAGGGTAGGCGGGGGCTGGGGAAATTTGTGTTCTATTTGATCCCAGCCACACATTCTCTCACTGCCGCCAGAAACGACTCGATCATGAACGGCTTCGTGAATGTGTAATCAACGCCGAAAGCCTGCGCCATTTTAAGATAGCCGTCGGGACTCATACGGCCACCACCGGAGATTGCAATGATCGGAATGGAGTGGCTGTGTGCACGCAGTTCCTGGATCACCTCGAGTCCTTCCTTTTCCGGCATGATAAGATCTGTGACTACCAGATCGAACGCCCCGTCGTAAAAAATACGAAGTCCTTTACGTCCGTCCTCTGCGGACTGAACTGAATAGCCTGCTTCTGTGAGCATCTGAACGACCACATCGCGCATGATTTCATCGTCGTCAATTACGAGTATCTGTGCCATCGGCACCCTCCGTTCTGTTGTCGAGAACCTCGCGCAGAATTTCAGCAAATTCATGAAGGCGAAGCGGTTTCATAGCCAATTTGTGGATGCCTATGGCTGCAACCCTTTCGGGATTTATTTCGGTACTGTATCCGGTGCAGAGTATTACCGGAAGGTCTGGTCTGATTTTAAGTGCGGCCTTCGCAAGCTCTACACCGGTCATTGATGGCATGGTCTGATCGGTGATGAGAATATCGATCTCGGAACCCCGCTCTTCGATAAAGCGGAGAGCTTCTAAACTGCTGGTCATGCAGGTCAGTTTGTAACCGAGTTTGCCCAACATTTCCTGAGCCATTTCGATCATCATTTTTTCATCGTCAACAAAAAGAATGTGCTCCGTTCCGCCCTTGATTTCCGGTTTTTTCTTTGCGGCGGAAACAGTTGCCGGAACGGTGCATGTCGGTAGGAATATTCGGAAAGTTGTTCCTTTGCCGTGTTCGGTTTCAACTTGAACGTCACCGCAGTGAGACTGCACAATACCGAGAACCACAGAAAGCCCCATGCCGGTTCCCTGTCCCACCGGTTTGGTAGTGAAGAAAGGATCGAAAGCCTTCTTGAGAGTGAGATCGTCCATGCCGCAGCCGGTGTCGATGACTTCGACAACACTGTATTCACCGGATGCAATCCGTCCGATATAGCCGTAGGCTTCGTCGCCAACAGTTGAAGAGTAAAGCCGCATTTTCAATGTGCCTTTGTTCTTCATTGCATAGACGGCATTCATGGCAAGGTTGAGAATCAGCTCGTTGATTTGCGTCGGGTCGGCAAGTACCGGTTTCGCATCGTTCTGCAGATCCGATTCAATCCGCACCGATGACGGAATCGTGACGCTGAGGAGTTCGAGTACTTCGCTGACAATATATGAAATCGAGACGTTTGCTTTGTGCGGATTGTCCTGACGGCTGAAGGTCAGTATCCGCTGAACCATATTCTTCGCTCTGTTCGATGCATCAAGAATCCGTGTCAGATTTCTTTCGACCGCTGATCCTTTTTCGACAATGTTCAACGACATGTCGGTAAATCCGATTATGCCGCCGAGCACATTGTTGAAGTCATGAGCAATGCCACCGGCAAGCTGACCGATCGCCTCCATTTTTTCGGACTGGCGAAGTCTCGTCTCAATCATCCGCAGGTTTTCTTCGGTCTTTCTGCGTTCGGTAATATCCTTTATTATGTGAGCAAAGGCTCGTATCTGTTTCGCCTTGTTGAATATCGGCCAGGCGATAAGCTCAAAAACACGGCCGTTTTCGGAGTGCTCTCCGACTACGACATCTTTGGAACCAGAATTGAAACTGTCAATGCAAGGGCAGAATGCAATAGGAGAATCGGCGCCGTGAATCACCTCAAAACATCTGCGCCCGACGACTTCCGCCCTGCTTTTGCCCATAGATGCAAGGGCCGCCTTGTTTACATCGAGAACTTCGTGATCTACCGAGAGAAGAAGCACAAAGTCGGTGATCGCATCGAAAGTGGCCTGCCAGTTTTCGGAAGCTTTACGGTATAATTCCTCTGCTTGTATGCGCTCTTCAACTTGGATCTCCAGTTTGGCTGTACGTTCTTTTACAAGCTCGGCAAGCCGCTCGTTTTCGTTGTGCTCGCGCCGGTGTGCGGCCTTGATCTTCAGCATCGCCTGAACCTGTGCAGCAAGTTCGCTTTCGTCAATCGGTTTGTTGAGAAAACCTTCTGCACCGATTTCGAGCGCATGTATCCGATTCGCGCGGTCTTCTTTGATTGCCGTTACGAAAACCACCGGTGTGTCGCGAAGTTCGGCATCGGCCTTGAGCGCCGAACAGACTGCGAAGCCGTCCATGTCGGGCATGACTATATCGAGCAGGATCACATCGGGAGCTTCGGTGCGTGCAATCGCGATGCCTTCTTGCCCACTTGTGGCAGTGAGCATGACAACATCGGGAAACGATTCGTTGATAAGAGCGGTCATCGTGATCAGATTGTCGGGGCTGTCATCGATGACGAGGATCTTTGCCGGTCTATTCGTCATGAACGATCCTGCGGATGCATTCAAGGAATTGCTCCCCGATGATAGGTTTCGGGAGATAGGCATCAAAGCCCTCCGCAAGAATCTTTTCGCGATCGCTTGTCATGGCACTGGCTGTCACCGCAACTATCGGGATATGCGCCGTTTCCGGGCAGGTTCTAATTGATCTGAAGACGGCGATACCGTCTCTTCCGGGCAGGCCGATGTCCATCAAAATGATATGCGGCAGTTCTTTTTTAGCAATTTCTTCGCCCGCATGTCCATTTTCAGCTTCAAGAATCGTGTACGAATCGCCAAGGATCGCTTTGATCGTGACCATATTGTCGGGGTTGTCTTCTATGACGAGCACCACCGGATGGCCTTCGATTTTCTGCGGCAGTCGCGAGCTTTTCGCAAGTGTCGGAGCCGGTTCGGGGATCATCGAGGCGACGGAGGCAAGCAGTTGATCGCGGTTGATATTTCCCTTCTGGATCAGCTGGTGAATATGATTGCGTTTCAGGAAACTCAGCTCGTCTTTTGTGATGTGTTTTGCGGTAAGGATAAGCACCGGAACATGGGCGGTGGCATCTGCGCCGCGAACCGTTTCGAGCACCTCGAAACCATCTTTCCCCGACATCATCAGGTCGAGAATGATGGCATCGGGAACAATATTCTCGATTATCGAAAGAGCCTCGCCGCCGTCACGGGCAATTATGATTTTGTAGCCGTGTCCTTCAAGAATATCGCACATCTGGATGATCGCAGGGTCGCTGTCTTCGACAAGCAGAATGTTTCTGCCGGAGCTTTTCGGAACCGGCTTCTTTGCACCGGAACCTTGTCGCATTTGCAAAGTGGAAGACACAGTAAACTCCGGAGCTTTTCCGGCACCTGCCAAGCGGAGAGGCAGGCGGATTGTGAACACGGAACCTTTGCCAGGCTCACTTGAAACCACGATTGATCCGCCAAGAATAGCTGCATATTTCTTTGCAATGGAAAGACCCAGACCGGTGCCGCCGTAACGGCGCGAAGTGCTTCCATCTGCCTGACGGAATTCGTCGAAGATGTGCGGCAGGTGCTCGGATGCTATTCCGATTCCGGTGTCGGTCACCGTTATTTCAACGGCTTCGCCACTGCGGCGGGTCGAGATTTCCACAGATCCTTTTTCGGTGAACTTCACCGCGTTGCCGACAATGTTCTGCAGGATATGCCGACATTTTCCAAGATCGCTTTCGAGGTTTAGTACGGTTTCAGCGGCGATGCAGGTCAGCGCGATATTCTTCTCTTCCGCCTGCGGCCGGATCATCTCGGCAACATCGGCAATCAAGGCCCCTACAGCAAATCCGGTGATCTCTATCTCTTCGCGTCCGGATTCAATGCGGGCAATATCGAGAATGTCG
>CAIOZP010000124.1 GCA_903862805.1 uncultured Fibrobacterota bacterium | reverse complement strand
GCGAAATCGCGCACCCGGCGCAAGAGCCGGTTGGCTATCCTCGGAGTGCCGCGCGAACGCCGACCCAGAACCAGGGCGGCCTCGTCGGAAAGCGATGCAAGCCGTCGTGCGGTGTACTCCGGCGCATTCAGTTCACCGGCGATGTTACGAACCGCAGCAGCAGAAATGACGCGCCTGCCAGCCTTTTCGGGCACAAGCCGGAACAGGACATCCGCAGGAAGTGTCGCAAGATATTCTTCAATACTGATCCGAAGATCTTCGTTCCTCATGGCTTCCGCCTTCTGGAATTATTTTACAGGTCGAAGCGGATGAAAATAAATCCTTGAGGCCTGTTGAAAGTTGATCGGGCCGAAGGGAATTTCAAAGGAGACATAATGGTAGACAAAAGATTGCTCGACATTCTTTGCTGTCCCGAGACCAAGCAGCATCTGAAATATCTCGGTTCCGAGGAAGTCGCGGGTATCAACAAAGCGATCACCGCTGGCACGCTCAAGAATCGTGGCGGTGAAGCTATTCGTCAGAATATCGACGCAGGACTTTTGCGTGAAGATGGCCAGTGGCTTTATCCGATCCGTAACGACATACCGATTATGTTGATCGACGAGGCAATTGCTTTTTCCGGAAAATGATCGGCAGTCAAGCACTCTGTTACATTTACAAAAGGGAATACTGAATGTTTATTGATGAAGCCACAGTCCGTGTCAAAGCCGGAGACGGCGGCAACGGATGCTTCTCGTATCTGCGCGAAAAATACCGGCCCAAGGGTCCACCGAACGGTGGCAACGGTGGCAAGGGCGGAGACATCTGTTTTATCGGATCGACCAATGTCCACACTTTGCTGGACGTTTCGTTTCGCCGCGCATACAACGCCGAACGCGGCGAGCATGGTCAGGGCTACAACCGTTACGGCCACAACGCTCCCGACATCGAAGTGAAAATTCCTCTCGGCACAATCATATACGACGAAGCCAGCGGAGATCTCATTCGAGACTGCGTACTCGATGGTGAGAAGATCATTATAGCAAAAGGCGGACGCGGCGGACGCGGCAACGCGGCATTGGTCTCGCGCCACAATCCCAATCCCGAAGAGGCCGAAGCAGGTAAACCCGGCGAAGACATAACCCTCAAACTTTCGCTAAAAGTGCTTGCCGACGTTGGTCTGGTGGGTCGTCCGAATGCTGGCAAGTCAACGCTTCTGTCGGTCATTTCCCATGCGCATCCAAAGATCGCCGATTATCCGTTCACAACCACCGAACCGCAGCTCGGCATCGTTTCGTTTCCCGAAGAATTCGACTCGTTTGTCGTCGCCGATATTCCTGGACTAATCGAGGGCTCGAACACCGGTCGCGGTCTCGGCATACGGTTCCTCAAGCATATCGAACGCACCCGTCTGCTTGCGATAATGGTCGAATGCGAAAGTCCCGACCTTGAAGCCGAAGCGCAGATTCTGCTTGGCGAACTTCGTGCATACAGCGAAGAGTTGGCATCGCGTCCGAAAATTTTCATTGCCACCAAAACAGATACGGTTTTCGAAGAGGACCTCAAGTTGCCCAATGGCTGGCTCAAGATTTCCAGTGCCACCGGCGAAGGCGTGAAGGAACTCTTGCAGGTTTTCAGAGGATTGCTCAAGGTTGAGCGCACGAAGGAGATCGAACAGAAAAAGATTCCGCAGGAAGTTGTGATTGACATGAGCTTGCTTGATGAACTGTGAGAGTGTGCGAAACGAAAACAGATTGGCCCGCTGACTCTTTGGGGGCGAGATCAAAACAGTCTTTAGAATTTCGGTAAGGTCGCTGTCAGTCTTTGTTGATATTTTTCTTTTTGCCTGGAGCGGGTAATTTCGCTTCAGGCTTTTTTTTGCACCAGCCTTTGCAGCTGTTGCAGCGGGTGTCACCGCACCATTGACAAAAAAAGCAGTCAGGGCAGGGATGTTTTTTGTCGGCACAGGCTTTGGGCATATAAACTCTCCTTCATAAGAATACCGGAGTACGTTTTCACCGGATCAAAATATCGTTCGGCCTTTCAACTTATATTATCATACTGAAATCTCACAAGGAGTCGGAATGCTGGTTTGGAAAAGAATGCACAAGTTGATCGCAGTATTGTCCTCGACGGCAGTGGCACTGAGTCTTGCCGGTTGTTACGGCGAACCATGCACGGTTTTTTATCACGCCAAAACGAACCTACTTCTTTCCGGAGTCGAGACCGGTGAACCGGTGCAGGCAAAAAGTATAGTCGTTAAAGGATGGGCCGAAGGTATTCCGAACAGCTCCGATTATCTCTCCGCCAAGCAACTGACGAATTCAGACACAAACTCTACCGATACGATTATCGTGACGCACATTCTCCCGAAATATCGCATCGGCGGAGATCTTGGTGTCGCTGTCAACAAGCTGCTTTCTGTTGGCGGAACACTCGGCATCGGCTACGGATACGATCCGCTTCCCGGGTCGAACAGCGACGAGTTCAGGCGCGCCGCTGCGGCCGGCGGCATCTGGGTTTCCGTGGGAAATCGGTTTGATTCCACTGGTCAGAAGCCGCGGGTGCGGTTTACTTTCAGGGCGTTGCTAAGCTCCAACGATTACGACAGCATCAGATCCATCGACACCGGAATTTCTGATGTCAGGAAAAAAGGACTGCTTCAGCTTCAACCGAACATCGGGTTGCAACTTCCGCTCAACAGACACATGGCGGCATTCACCGGCATATCGGTTTCGGTGGGGGCATTCAGTCCGGATTCGGTGAAATTCGAAGGACTTCTTGTTCACGGCGGCCTGAGCATAATGCCGACAAAATACCTGAGCCTGAAACCGATGATCTCCTGCTCTTTCGTACACTTCGCCGAAAGACCGATTCCTGCGATCGGACTTTACGGCGGGTTCTGTTTGCCGTTTGATAAACTGAGGCCGCGGGACGGAAGTCAGGAATAGGGATTTTGGAGAAAGAAGGCATCATCATCTTGTCTTCGCCATTTTTAAGCATAGTTGTTTGATGTCAAACGGCAGCGCAATAACCACGAACACATTATCCGCAGTAAGCAGTAAAGAGTAGCTGATTAGCATACTGCGGCGCATCAAAACAATTCCGATGAAATTGCGAAAAGTCAAACAACACCTTATTTGAAATCAATGACCTTTCAGGATTGTCGACCTGACGGCTTGCTTTGCACCGTATTCCTGTGAAAACAGAATGTTCTTTTTCGGACGGCCAAAGCGTTCTATTCCGTTTTTTTTCCTGCGAACACGTCGAGAGTTGCTTATTGTAAATACGAATTTGATAAACCGCGCTATGCCCCCCAATGGCGGATGTCGCGAGTTTGAACCGGTCGTTTCATTTCTTCCGGAAGGGGAGTATATGAGTATCCGATTGGCCGTTCGCGGCTTGGTTTCAGTTCTTGTTTTGACTGCGGGATTTTGCACAGGGGCGTCAGCCAAAATGAAGGCTGCCGATTACAAGCTCGGACTGATCCGACTCGACAGCGCGACATTTGAGAAGTACCACAAAGTGCATTCGAGAACCGCTGTCACTCTTCCGACGAGTTACGATACCAGAACAATGGGGATTGTTTCTGTCGCGAAGGATCAGGGCCTATGCGGCTCCTGTTGGGCGTTCGCCGCAGTCGGGGCGCTGGAGTCGCATATCAAACTTTCTTATCCCACAGATTCTCTTTATGACCTGTCTGAGCAGCAGCAGGTATCATGCAACAAAAACATGGATGCATGTAACGGCGGAGACGAAACCGCTCCGCAATATTGGGAAACAAACAAGCCGGGCAAAGAAGACGACTTCCCTTACGTTTCAGATGATGGTGTCACAGTTCCGGCTTGCCAGCAGTTTGCAGCACCTCTGAATTACGCAGTTGACAGTTTCTACACCGATAACGGCACTGTTAATATGAAAACCTCGTTGTATCAGGATGGCCCTGCGGTTTTTGTTTTCACCGTTTATGCCGATTTTGATACATACTGGGATAAAAGTAACGGCACTACCGCTTATCTGAATACGTCGGGGAGCTATGAAGGTGGTCACGCCGTGCTACTCATTGGATTTGACGACAATTATCCCGTTTCAAACGGAACCAAGGGCGCCTTTTTGATCAAAAACAGCTGGGGAACCGGCGGTCCGAACGGTGATGGCACATTCTGGATGGCATATACAGGGCACAAAGACAGCCAGTACGGCCAGAATCTCGGTTTTGCGATAAGCAATTTCCATGTGAAGTTCAATGGACAGAAACAGAATCAGACAATCACTTTTAATGCTTTGCCTGCGAAGACTTACGGCAATGCGCCTTTTGCATTGGTAGCAACCGCGACATCAAAACTGAAGGTCACTTTCACAAGTTCAGACACTTCTGTGGCTAAGATCACCGATTCTACTTTGACGATCATCCACGCCGGAACATCGACCATCACCGCCGCTCAAGCAGGAAGCGCGATGTGGAATGCCGCGACCAGCGTAAGCCGTGTACTGACTGTCGGCAAAGCTACGCCAACGGTTTCGGGTCTGTCTGCGACGTCTCTCATCTATGGACAAACCCTTGCTTCTTCAACGGTCAACGGAACGTCTTCGATAGCCGGAGCATTCACTTTTACTACGCCAACGACTATGCCGACAGCCGGAACAACGTCTCAGGCAGTGACATTTACTCCAACGGACACGAAAGATTACAACACGGCAAGCGGATCCGTGAATGTCATAACCGGCAAAGGAACTCCTGCGATCACTTGGAGCAATCCTGCGGACATCACCTACGGAACAGTACTGAGCGTCACCCAGCTTGGTGCATCTTCGGGGAGTATTGCGGGTTTGTTCAGCTATAATCCGACGATCGGTGCGGCGCTTGGCGTCGGAATCGGCCAAAAACTTGCGGCTGTATTCACGCCAACAGATACCTTGGACTATAAAACTGTTTACGACACAGTGAGTATCAATGTCGCAAAGGCGAAGCCTGCATTTACCGGTCTGTCTGCGACACCGATAACTTATGGTCAGTCGCTTTCTATGTCAGCGCTGAGTGGAACGCCTGTTGTCGCCGGTGTCTTTTTCTTCGTGGATACCTCGACGAAACCGAGCGCCGGAACTGCCGATCAGCCAGTGATTTTCATCCCCAATGATTCGGTCAATTATACGGTTGCCGATACACAGGCGAGTGTTACCGTCAACAAAGCTGCTCTTGTAATAAGCGCTGCCGACACATTCAAGAAGGCAAACGAAACGGATCCTGTTTTCCGTGTCACATATTCCGGATTTGTGAACGGCGAGGACTCCACGGTGGTGTCGGGGCTGGTTCTGGCGCGTGTTCCTGGCGATACTGCCGGTTATTATGCGATCACGCCGTCTGGTGCTGTGGCTGCCAATTACGACATCAGCTTTGTTCCGGCAACATTTACTGTGGTGCCAGGCGACGCGATTATCGACAATGGAGAAAATTCTGCTGTGGTCGCGCGTCCCGGAATAATTGTCGGACCGAATCCTGTGGCATTGGCACGAGGTGCGGTTGAGATTCTGGTGACTACCGGCGTGCCATCAACAATCAGAATGACGATCTACGATGCACTTGGCAACATGATCGACGAACAGCTCGGCGAAACGCAGAGCGCAGGATCGCCACACCGATTCACGTGGGATCTTCGCAATACCGGTGGTCGGACGGTTGAATGCGGAAGCTATCTGGCGGTCGCTATTACAAAAGATCGGAACGGATCTGCCAAAGTCTTCAAGGCGCGGAT
>CAIOZP010000123.1 GCA_903862805.1 uncultured Fibrobacterota bacterium | reverse complement strand
GTTTCTCTTGCCGGAAGAACTCAGCCATTAATCGACAAGAACATGGAACCGACTTCATACTTCAGCATTCTGCTAAGTACCATTAAGCTATATCCCGGAGTTGATCTCATCGTGATAGATACACGCAGCCGATTCAGTGGAGTTGATGAAAACAGTAATGCGGCAGTCTCTCAGGAACTTTCAATGTACGAAATATTATCGAATATCGCAGGAAAGTCTTCTATTTTGATAATCCATCATACGTCAAAAGCGGCTTTGCGGGCAAATAGCCAAGGCGGTTATGTTGCTGATCAAACAACAGCTCGCGGAGCAAGTGCATTCACAGATAATTCGCGTCTGACAATAGATATGGCTCTGGTGAGAGGCAAAGAGGTTAGGGGACAAACAGGTGCAAGCGAGCATCAGTCGTTAGTTCGTCTTTCGATCACAAAATGCAATTATGGGCCATTACCCCAGAAACCGTTTTACCTGCTCTTTGACCAAAATGGCTTGTATGATGTTGTAGAGGAAGACAGCATCGACAACGACTTCCGCGAGTATATCGAGGTTGATAACTTGCACATGTATTTGAAAGGCCTCAGTGCACCAACGACAGTCAACGCAATTGCCGAATCCAAAAAATTTGGTAGTCGATCTACTGTCACTAAACTTATCGGAGTTCTCAAGTGCCGAGGTGTGGTTGATATTGAAAACCGTGGAAACAAAAAATTGATTACAGTAGTAATGCCACCCACTGTCGTCACTGCACCGACTGCATAAATGCTATGGGCGCAATGAGTGAATGCAATGTGAAAGAACATAGCTCCACCACTTATTGGTGGAGCTGTGTTCTCATTGCTGCACTGTATTTCCCTTATAGGAGCAATGCAATGGCACGGCAGGATTTCAACCCAATAATTAACCAATCAAGCTGGAGATTTTTATGAATAAAAACCGAGAATACATATCACCAGTCGAACTTGCAGACAAGCTCGGAAGGCACCCACAAACGGTCTATCGCTGGCTTCGGCAAGGGCGTGTACCCGGAGCATTTCACGACAACGGATACAACTGGCGGATCAGTCTTTTCGAAGTCGAGCGTCGCCTGATTGGTGGAAAGTTGCTTCTGAAATGATCTGCGTTCAGAGTCATCAGGCGATGTATTTTATCGTCGCCTGCGGCTCTCTGTGGACGATAGGAGAAATTCTATGATTCACAAGAAAGCCGATAAGATTTATAAGGTCGTTGTCAGAGGAAGAACTGACGACGGCAAAGAGATCAAGCTACGGAAAACATGCACGACCTTGACTGCGGCTAAAGAGGCTGAGAAGGAATTGCAGGTTGAGCTTGATCGACGCAGAGGGACGAGCTCTGCAAAAGGTTCTTTGACATTCAAAGACATTGTTGAACATTACAATGAACGGACAACACCAAAATTCGTTTACGTCAAAAGAATCCTTGAACGTATGTCTGAAGACCTTGGCGATGTTCCGATGGATCAGCTACAAGACAAGCTGTTCCGTTGGATCGAAATGAAGCGTAAATCTGTTTCGTGTCAGGGAAAGCCATATTCCCCTACTACATTAAATCGATTCGTGATGTATGCATCTGCCGCATGCGGACTGGCGACCAAGCTTGGGTTGATCGACAAGAATCCGCTACGGTTCATGCCGAAGAACAAGGAGTACCCGCGCGATCGTGTACTTACTCCTGAGGAAAGCTCCCGGTTACTTGGTGTACTGAAATCAGAATATCCACATCTATACCCGGCGATACTTTTTGCTTCGATGGTTCCGATAAGAATGCGTGAACTGATCAATCTTTGTCCAAACGACATTGATCAAATCGGGAAACGTATCAAGATCCGGAACGGGACTACGAAGAATGGGAGAGGCGTCTGGATACCGATACCACCTCATCCGGCAATCCAAGCTCATTTTACTTCGATACCTAAAGAAGCATCGACAATCTTTTACCGCCAAGAGAAGGGCAAATACCTTTCACTTGGTGACTTCAAGAAGTCTTGGAAATCTGCTTTGGATAAATCCGAAATCACCGATTTCAGACGACACGATCTACGGCACATAGCTGCGACAATGCTGGTGAACGCAGGGACACCCGAACAGGTGGTTCGTGAGATTGCAAACTGGAAGACAGATATGCTGAGGCGCTACTATTCTTACGGTAGTTACGAAGCAGCATCTCTGGTAAAGTTTCCGGGTCAGGAGT
>CAIOZP010000122.1 GCA_903862805.1 uncultured Fibrobacterota bacterium | reverse complement strand
GATTTGGAAATTTAATCGCGTGTATGATTAGAAGATACCGGTAAATAAAAATCCTTGCGACGAATTACGTTGAGGGCATCGGAGATAACACTGATTTTCACGGAGTAAGATGTTCGTCGCCGTTTCTGATTGTATTTTAGCTCCGATTAAGCGAACAAAAAACGGAGATAAAATGTCGATCAAACTTTCTCTTACCGGAATAAAACCAACCGGAGCACCGCACCTCGGTAACTATCTCGGCGCGATAAAACCAGCGCTGGCATTGGCGAATAACTATAGTGCGAATTATTTCATTGCCGATTATCATGCACTGAACTCCGTTCGTGATCCGCAGGTGCTTCGTGCGCAGACCTACGAAGTTGCCGCGACATGGATCGCCTGCGGACTCGATCCAGACAAGGTACTGTTCTACCGTCAGTCCGATGTGCCGGAGACTTTTGAGCTCACAACCATACTTATGGCATTCACATCCAAAGGTCTTATGAATCGTGCTCATGCATACAAAGCTGTTGTGCAAGATAATGCCGGTAAGAATCAGGATCCTGACTTCGGTGTGAACATGGGACTTTATACTTATCCGGTGCTTATGGCTGCCGACATTCTGCTCTTCGATGCCGATGTCGTGCCGGTCGGTAAAGACCAGAAGCAGCATGTCGAAATGACCGCCGACATTGCGCAGTCGATCAATGCCTGTTACGGCAAACAGATGTTCACGATTCCAGAAGCGATCATCAATGAATCGACACAGCTGGTGCAGGGACTTGATGGCCGCAAGATGAGCAAGAGCTACGACAACACGATCCCGATGTTCGTTTCCGAAAAACAGTTTCGCAAAACGATCATGCGCATCGTCACAAACTCGCAAGGCGTAGATGAACCGAAGGAACCGGAAGGCTGCAATGTCTTTTCGCTATACCGACTCTTTGCCACCGACGAACAGCAGGCCGCACTTGCCGCTCGCTATCGTGCAGGCGGCATGGGCTGGGGCGATGCGAAGCAGGAACTCTTCGAACTTATGAACGGATTCATTTCACCGATGCGAGCCGTGTACGACGAACTCATGGCCGATAAAAACCGAATCAACTTGATCCTCGAGGCAGGCGCAGAAAAGGCCCGCGCCCTTGCATCAAAGAAGATCGTGTTCTTGCGGAAGAATATAGGAATCAGCTGATGTCATTCAGACCCAAAGTAAAGATCTGCGGACTGACCAATTTCGAGGATGCCGCGACTGCCGCAAAGCTCGGCGCCGATCTGCTTGGGTTCATCTTCGCCGAAAGCCCGCGCAAGGTTGATGCCGCAATCGTCAAGAATATTATTGACAGAATGCGAATTGAAAATTTGTTGGACGGGATAGAGACTGTAGGCGTTTTTGTCAACGAATCGCATTTGTCAATGAATCAAACATTGAAAACCTGCGGGCTCGACATCGCTCAGATTCACGGTGACGAAACTTATCATCAAGCAAAATCTTTTGATTTCCCTTGGTACCGTGCTTTGCGGATAAGCTCACCGGACGATCTTGAAAAGATTGTTGATGAAGGCTGGCTGTCCGGCAGACAGAAAAGAATCCTTTTCGATACCGCGGTCGCCGGTTCTTACGGTGGAAGCGGCGAAAGTATTCCGATTCCTATTGCAATTGCAGCCCGTGATCTTTGCACGAAAAGTGGAATGGAATTTTTCCTCGCTGGTGGGATTAATCCTGAAAATGTTCATTCGATAATTGAAAATATAAACCCGTTCGGAATTGATATAGGCAGCGGAGTCGAAGAGTCCAAGGGGAAGAAATCTGTGCAGAAGCTTGATGCTTTATTCGCAAATATCAATCTATAAAAAACGCCCGCCTCAAAGGCGGGCGCTCTACAGAATCAAGACTAACGATTACTGAAGTCTTATCGGAACGGCCGTCCCCACGCCGTTGACCTTTAACGACAGCACCCGCAATCCTGAAGCTATTCCCAAATGATTTATTTCTACGCATGAAACACCAGCAGGCAGACGACCGAGATCACGTCTGACAAGTACCTTGCCGTCTAAAGACATTACCGATAGCTCACACGAAGCCGGAGCTTCAAGCGAGATCTGCGCATTATCATCTTTGAAGACCAATCGCTGCGTAGAACTTTGGACCTTGATACTCTTGGGAATAATTGGCGTCACAACCTTGGAGATGTTGTAAGTGGCAAGAGTACTGTCGATAGAAGAGAGGTCGTACGAGGACGACCAGATATTCGGTTCAACAATAGACTTGTCAGGAGCAATCAGTATGCAGGTCGGTGTTGCGATTCCATCTGGCATATAACTATTACATACGCCAAGTCCACCGCTACTTGCTGAAACTGATGGATAATTAACGACCGTTCCACCATTGTTGTAGTTGGCACCGGTGCTAAGTGTGGTGCCGGTAGCTGCATCATAGGAACGAATATCTGCATCGGTTCCATCATCGTAAACAGACAGCACAATAAGTCCGGCCTGATTGTCGTTATAGTCACTGTAAGCTTTATTCAGATACACGATCTGACCTGGGCAACTTCCTCATTGAGTAGCGGCGAATTCGAGCAGAACGTACTTGCCTGCATTCAGGTAAGAAAAAAGATTTTGAGCATTACCCTGCGCATCTGTCACGGAGAAATCGACAGCCTGACTCAGCGAGGTCTGCCCATAGGCAAGCCCTGTAATTGCTGCGACTCCCAGGAAGAATCCTGAAATCCGGTTCATATTGACTCCTGTTTGGAAAAGGTTAAAGGAACCGATCTACACATAGTATCAAAACGCTTTTCGCAATTGCCGGACATCAGAACCGGTTGTTTGCGTCGAACCTTGATACTCCCTTCGGGAATATATCGATAAAGTATGATTCTCGCATTTTTGATCGTGGTCTTGGGCGACAAATCGTTTTCATCGGTGGACGTGTTGCTGTGAAACAGATCCGGACATTTCCGAATCAAAGCGGTTTTGATACGTTCAAATCATCGGCACTTAACATAAGGTTTGCAACGGGAAGTATTTTTTGACCACGGCTTGACAAAGAGGAATTATGTGCAACAGCGAAAACATCCCGAAAGAAAAAATCGCCGATCGATATTACGGTCGATTTGGTGGACGATACATACCGGAAGTTCTGCGTCCGGCGTTTGAAGAACTTGAAGCCGCATGGAAATCTGTCGAGCACGACACCACATTCTGGGATGAATACAAGCATCTCTGCCACACCTATATCGGACGTCCGACACCGCTTTACTTCGCGGAAAATCTAACCCGCGAGGTAGGCGGGCCGCGCATTTACATAAAGCTCGAAGGGCTCGCTCATACCGGTGCTCACAAGATCAACAATGCGCTTGGTCAGGCTCTGCTTGCAAAACGCATGGGCAAGAAGCGCGTCATTGCCGAGACTGGCGCCGGTCAGCATGGAATCGCGACCGCAGCATCTGCTGCGAAACTCGGGCTCGAGTGCGAGGTATTTATGGGTGCAGTTGACATGGCGCGACAGCATCCGAATGTCTTTGGCATGCGCATGTTCGGTGCGAAAGTTACCGCCGTTACAGATGG
>CAIOZP010000121.1 GCA_903862805.1 uncultured Fibrobacterota bacterium | reverse complement strand
GTTTGTCTGCCGGAGCACATCGAGGTGCCTCCGCTACCCGTTCATGCACGACCTCCCAAGGCCGCGAGGCGATTCATGTTGTACGTCAGATTTATCAGCCCTATCCGCATTTGCGCTCGTCGTATTCCGATGCTTCTTATCAGATCGGCTCCACATTGACTCATCCGTCCGAATATGTGCTCGATTCTCACTCTTGTTTTCGATAGAACTTTGTTCCGGTTCTTCTGCTTTTCTGTCAATGGTTTGTTCTTGTATCCCTTTTCATGTATCCGGTTCCGAAGACCTCGCTTTTGCAACTCCGCACGGTGATCTTCCGACATATATGCGCTGTCTGCATAGACTGATTTGGCCTCGTTCTTCTCGCATGTGTCAAGCAGTGATGTGAACTCCTTGCTGTCGTGAGTGCTTGCTGGGGTGACGCTGAAATCCCGAATCAGCTTGTGCTTCGCATCGGCACATACATGATTCTTGTATCCGAAATGTGTCTCGTCATTCTTCTTCGTCCATCGAGCATCTACATCTTTTTGATGACGCTTTGAATCGCTCCAGTCTTCCGGTGGCTTGTCATTTTTGATTTGATCGTTTTCTTCTCGACTGTTGCGCTGACGAGGTACATCTACGAATGTCGCGTCTATCATGCTTCCGCTTTTTGCGGTAAACCCTGCTACATCCAGCTCCTTGCCGAACTTGTCAAATATCTTCCGGATTCCTTCTTCGCCAAGACGTTCCTTGAACAGCCAGATCGTCTTTTCATCCGGCACCTGACTGTCTGTTTCTATTTCCAGAAACCGCTTGAATGTGTATCGATCAAGTATCTGGAACTCTGTCTGATGATCAGACAAATTGTAAAGGCTCTGAAGAACTATCACCTTCAACATCAAAACGTAGTCGAATGGAGGACGACCTGCGTTGCTTTTGCGATCTGATCGAAACTGCTTATCGATTATACCACGGAATTGCTTCCAGTTGATCGCCTTGTTCAATTTCTCCAATGGATCTTTGTGCTTGCCAAGGTGTGAAAGAAAATCGCTGTGCTCGAAAAAACTGACCTGACTCATCTGTCATTCCCACTGTACTGTTTTATCACGACGCTTTTTTTGATAATCTACTAAACGCTCTGCCACTTCGCTTTAACGGAATTTATAGAGGTGCCCTATAAATAGTTTAAAGACAGAAGATTGATCGGTGCAAAGTGATACGTCAACCTAAGAGTCTGCAAAGCGAAAACAAACACGTCATCTTATCCAAGGAATTATTTTCTTTTCAGAAAGTTCATCGGAGTTCAGATATGCTTCTTCTTGCGATTATTACAATCAGTGCGGCCCTTGTGTTCTATACCGCAGCGGTTTTCTGGGAAAAAAAGACAGGATGTCTTCGGGGGTGCCACATCCTTCTATTCTGGATTGGCCTGTTCTGCGACACAACCGGAACAACGCTCATGGGCCAACTCGCCGGAAAGATGTTCCAGATGAATTTTCATGGGCTAACAGGCGCAGCGGCTATTGTTCTCATGCTTGTGCATGTCATTTGGGCAACAGCCGTTCACGCAAGCAGACGCCCTGAACCAAAAGCCGAATTCCACAGGTTCAGCATATTCGTATGGGCACTTTGGCTTGTTCCTTACATTTCCGGCATGATTTACGGGATGTCGTTGAAGCCATAAGGTATTTTACCGCAGTCGATTATTCAGGAGGTTTAAATGGCTCTTACTGTTGAAGAAAAGTCGCTCGTTCATGAGGCGCTTCAGGTTTATATCCAGCTTGCAACCCAGCAAATGGGTGCACAACGGGCGCAGGGCATGGCACAAATTGCCCGCGACATTATTCTCAAACTTGACAATCTCGGAAGTGAGGAAGCCGCCGGCGGCAAGCCCGCTGGAATTTCGGATGAATGGTTCGACAGTGTCTGCAAATCCTGCGACATGCTTTCTCCCACAGGATGCACCGACAAAGTCACCGCAAAATTCCCAGGCAAATGTGACCCGATTCTCAAGTACGAACACAATAAATTTCTCGCCTCGAAAATCCACGAAGGAGTGACGATATGAAAACGCTCAGAAAGCTATTTGCGATCACGATTCTTTTATGCTGCGCTGGTTCGGCCTTTGCCGGGGATCCAAGATTTGTTATCCACATCATAAACGCACCTCTTGTCGAAGCAACAGGAATTTATTCCGATATTGTCGATCTCAATCATGCTGATTACCGAGCGACAAAAGTCGCCGCAGTAACCGATATGGCTTTACTCGGAACGCAGGTAACCTTTGGTCTGCTAACAAAATTCGGCGTTGGCCACGGCAATATGCGTCGTGTTCACCTCGCGAATGCAATCGGACTTGTTGCCGCCGGTGCATGGCTTGCGGTTCAGAACAATATCGATCCCGGAGCTAAGAAAACTCCTGCACGATACACGTCTATCGCACACCCAATTCTGTGTACAATCCCAATCATCATGTTTTCATTCTGATTGGCAGTAATTGCCTTGACGCTGGAATCGGCGCCACGTATCTTTAGCGCGCAACAAAAGAAATACCGCGGGGTGGAGCAGCCCGGTAGCTCGTTGGGCTCATAACCCAAAGGTCACAGG
>CAIOZP010000120.1 GCA_903862805.1 uncultured Fibrobacterota bacterium | reverse complement strand
GTTTCTCTTTCGTGGGATGGAAGCAATTTCAACGGAAGTTCATACGTGCCTTCCGGTACATATTCGCTCAAGCTTGTTGCCGGATCATCTGACGCATATTGCTACGACGAAGGTGTTGTGGATGGCGTGACATCGCGTAACGGCGGAGTCGAGATTCGTGTGAACGGCGCATCGGTGCCGGTATCGAATATCATTGATGTCGGATCTACCGATACCACCACGACGACAACCGGCGCATAAAATGGAACTGGGAAGAACATCGATATTCGCGGCACCGACATCTCAATCCACCGACGGATTGAAGGATCGCGTGCTTGCCGCAAAGAGCGGTGGAGCGCCGGCGTTTGCCGAGATTCTTTCTTCAAGAAGCAGCGGTGTCAAGATTTCGGCACATGCTCAGTCGCGTTTGTCAAGTCGGGACATAACTGTGACGCCAGACATGATGAACAGTTTGTCAAAGGCGGTTGACAAGGCGCAGGAGAAAGGTGGACGGGATACTCTCGTCATGCTGAACAATCTTGCTTTTATAGTGAATGTTCCCAACCGCACCGTGGTTACTGCCATGGACGGCGAGTCTTTGAAGGATAACGTTTTTACAAACATAGACAGCGCAGTTATAGCCGGATAAGTGCCGGACCGAGTCGCCTCGCGGCGGCAAGGAGGTACAGCGGATCGGGAGTATGCCGATCTGCACGGAGACTGCGCCAGACAGGAGTTGTTGCCATGCTAAGATCACTGTACAGCGCAATCAGCGGACTGCGGAACGAGCAGGTCGCGATGGACGTCACAGCGAACAACATCGCTAACGTCAGCACAACCGGATTCAAGGCCGGTCGCGTAAGCTTCAAGGAAGGCATGTCGCAGATGCTCAAGGGCGCCAGCCGTCCGCCGGGAGGAAACCCCGGAGCAACCAATCCGATGCAGGTCGGACTTGGTATGGAAGTCGGCTCGATCGACACAATGGTCACGCAGGGCAACCTCCAGTCAACCGGACAGATCACCGACCTCGCGATCGAGGGCAAGGACTATTTCGCATACAGCAACGGCAGTGGAACATACTACAGTCGCAATGGTGCGCTTCAGCTTGACTCATCGGGAAGACTTGTTGCATCGACAAACGGCTATGCTCTTCAGGGCATGATGGCGGCCTCAGATGGAACATATCCGGCCGGTACCAAGATGGGCGATATTCTTGTTCCTTATGGCGAGAAGTCTGCGGCGCATGCAACTACACAGGTGGCATACCAGTGCAACCTCGACTCCGATTCGATGGCGCTTGGAACCGTTGTTCACACGAACAAGTTCCTTTCGGCTCCACACGGAACCGATCCGGTGTTCACCGATCTTCTTACATCGCTTTCCGACGGCAAGGGCAACAGTCTTGGCATCACTGCGGGAGATGTTCTGACCTTCAGTGCAACCGATGGAAACAACACGCCGGCAGGTACAAAGACGCTCGATTTCAATGTCACCGCGACATCGACGATCCAGGATCTCGACACGGCACTGCAATCGTTCATCGGTGCAAACATCGGCGGTGGAACGCTTGTGGGTGTAACAGTTGATCCGGCAAATGGTGGGCTTCAGATCGACATGTCGCAGGCTCCGGGTGCGAAAATCAACAACCTTACCATCCGCAGCAACAGACCGATTTCCAATTCCTATGTCTCGAATTTGTTTAACTGGGGAACACAGATTGCTCCTACCAATGCAAACAACAAGTTTGATTCGGCAGGAAATGTCCGTGCTCCGGCGCAGGCGACCGATCTTCTCGGAAAGCTTTTCGATGCCAACGGTAATGCCCTTGGATTCGAGACCGGCGACGTTATAAATGTTTCTGGAAATGTTGGCGGAACAACGATCGAAGCCGATCCGAATCCGCTCGTTTTCAATGCCGGAACAACCAAGATGTCCGACCTTCTTGGCAAAATCCAGAGCCGCTTCAATCTGCCCGACACCGACGGCTCATATCTGAACAAACCTTCAGTTTCGATCAACGGCCCTGCCGATGGTGACACGATAGATCCGCTCGGTTCGATTGTAGTTCGCGGTCAGCCGGAAACAGCGTTCGCGCTCAGTGATCTCTCGATCTCAGCGACTAACAACAACAACAACAACATCGCACCGTCGGCGTTCATATCCAACTGCGAAATGACCGAAACCCAGACAGCCCGTGATACCGGCGTCCATTCGACGTCGATCAAGGTCTATGACGAATCGGGTGCGGCTCATACGATGACGACCACTTTCACCCAGTCCGGTGCGCCAAATGCGTGGCTCTGGAATGTCACGCTTGACGGCAAGGAAAAAATCGTCAGCGGAAATACCGGCAAGATTACATTCGGTCAGGACGGTACGGTTGCTTCGTTCACATTTGACGACGGCTCCACCGGTTTCAAATTTGATCCGGAGAATGGGTCGAATACCGTGAGCGTTGACATGAAGGTCGGCGGCCCCGCTGATCTCAAGGGAATTACGCAGTTCCGCTCCGATACGACAACCGCTGCCCGTTCGCAGGACGGATATCCGATGGGAAAACTTTCGGATATTTCGATCAACGAATACGGTGAAGTCAACGGTTCATATACCAACGGCGTCTCGAAGTCTTTGGCGAAAATCTACGTCGCTGATTTCACGAATCCGGCCGGTCTCGAAAAAGTCGGTGACAGCATGTTCCAGGCTTCTAACAATTCCGGCAGCCCGGTGATGCTTCAGGCCGGAGTCGGAACATCAAGCAAGATCAAGCCCGGTGCACTCGAAATGTCGAACGTCGAGCTTGAACAGGAATTCACCAATCTGATCACCACCGAGCGCGGCTATCAGGCCAACGCCCGTGTGATCACGACATCAGATACGCTGCTTCAGGAACTTGTCCAGCTGATCAGATAAGTATTTTGATCTGAGGCCGACGATCCTGACAGGGAGGCAATGTGATTGAGCTGACGCGTTTCAACGGCACCGTGTTTTTTCTAAACAGCGATCTGATCGAAACGCTCGAGGCTCTGCCCGATACGACGATCAGAACCGTGAACGGAAAAACCTACGTGGCCCGCGAAAAACTTCCTGAAGTGCTTGAACGGATCGTGGCGTTTCGCATTAGTTGCGGAGGGCTTCCGCATCAGCGGCGTACGGCTCATGGCGACGAAGAGTAGAAATCTGGGAAGAGGTTAAGAAATGTCGGAAGAAAAAGAACCCAACAAAGGCAAGGCTGAAGGCGAAGGCGGTGAACCCAAGAAGAAGGGTGGCGGACTTCCGCTTCTACAGATCATGCTTGCCGGAGTTGTCGTTGCCAATGGCGTGACGGCTTTCGTGCTGCTGCAGATGACCAAGCCGAAGCCGGTTGTCGAGGCAAAGACCGGCAAGGATACAACTGCCAAGAGTCAGGATAGCACTTCTTCCGATTCGTCCGCCGAAAGCAAAGGCGGAAAAGGTAGCGAACTTCTGACCGACATCTCTGATCCGATTGACGTAATCGTGAATGTCTCTGGTACCGATGCTGAACGTTTCATGAAGATCGCAGTTGCACTTGAGTTTGACATCGATCCAAAGTCGCTGAAAGAAGGCGGCGAAGGAAAAGCCAAGAGCCCACAGAAGGATGCGCTCAAAAAGATTTCGGCACGCCTTAAGAATTCTCTTATGGAAGTGGTTTCGCCGATGACACTCGAGCAGCTTCAGGCCGCCGATGCCAAAAGCGAAATACGCAAGTCCTACCTCAAGGAGATCAATAAATACGTTCCTCCGGAGGTCGGCAAGATTCGTGACGTGTTCATAACGGATTTCATAATCCAGTAAGGATGCGCAGTCATGGCTGATATACTTTCACAGGATGAGGTTGATGCCCTGCTCGCAGCGGTTTCTTCCGGCGGTGATGACTCGATGTCGTCATCGGCTTCGGAACCGGATACAAATTCCGGTTCATCGGAAGACGAACGTGCCGACGACCGCACGCTGTCGCTTTACGACTTCCGTCGTCCCGACCGTGTGTCCAAAGATCAGATGCGCACATTGCAAAACCTGCATGAAGGTTATGCCCGACTTTTTTCAACAACGCTTACGAACTTCCTTCGCACTTTCGTCGAGATCGAGCTTGTCTCTGTTGACCAGCTGACGTTTTCGGAATTCGTGATGTCGATCAGCAATCCGAGCTGCATCTACATTTTCAAGATGGAACCGCTTGAAGGAAATGCCATCGTCGAGATAAATCCTTCGTTGGTGTTCTTCATTATCGACCGTCTTTTTGGCGGACAGGGAAGACCTTCGGAGCAAAACCGCGAGCTTACGCATATCGAGCAGAACGTGATCCACCGCATTGTCGAACGCGGCCTTCAGGATTTGCGCGATGTCTGGGAACACGTCGGCGTTTTCTCGCCGAAGATCGAGGCTTACGAAACCAATCCGCAGTTCGTGCAGATCGCGCCACCCGGCGAGACTGTCATCCTCATTTCGCTTGAAGTGAGAATGCAGAACGCATCAGGTCTCATGAGCCTCTGCTTCCCGTACATGCTGCTCGATAGCGTGATAACGAATCTCTCCGGCGAATCGTGGATGAGCTCGCAGAGCACCGTCACCGCCGAAACAAAATCGCTTATCGAACATGAACTCAAGTCGCTGCCGGTACCGCTTTCTGTGGTCATCGGTAATACGACATTATCTATAAAAGATCTCCTCCAGCTTCAGCAGGGAGATATCCTGTGCCTCGACAAGCACAAGGATTCGGACTTCGCAGTACAGATCGGCGGCAAAACGAAGATGCTCGGAAAGTCGGGCATAATCGGTCGCAAGAAAGCGGTGCGGGTCACACAGGTTGTCGAGAAGGAGGTTCCAGGTTGCAATGGGTGATTTTCTAACACAGGAACAGATAGATGCACTGCTGAATGCCCAGACCGGTGACAGTAGCGGTGACGACAGCGCGGTATTCGGCAGTGGAGACGACATCTTCGGATCAGGTTCATCCGGAATGGCTTTGCCGGGTTCGTCTGCACCGGACTATTCGGCCCTGACATCTGCCTTCATGTTTTGGGGCGATTCGGCTGGAACGGTTCTTACGACCTTGCTGAACAAGCAGGTTTCGATTTCCATGCAACACGTTTCAGGTGCAGAGGCATCAGCTTTACACGGTGCGAGCGGAGACGAATCACTTGCACTTGCGGTTCCGCTTTCTGGCGGGATAAACGGAATGATGCATGTTGTGATGAATCGTAAAGTAGCTGCGACTCTTTCCGATCTGATGATGATGGGCGACGGCAGTGCCGAGTTCAGCGAAGATCATCGCGATGCTATTTCCGAGCTTCTCAGTCAGATCAACGGATCATTTGCAACTGCACTCGGCGATAAGATGGGCGGAAGCGTTTCATCTGGATCTGTTTTGGTTTCCGATATGGATTTCAGCTCGCCGCCATGTGCTTGGCACGATTCCGACCTTGTACTTATGAGTGCCAAAATCGAAGGACTCGGCGACAGCGCAATATCGTTCCTTGTGCCGATCGATTTATCAAAACAGCTCATGGATGTCTTCGCCGGAAGCGGTGGGCTTTCATCGTCGGCTATGAGTGGACTTTCAAACGCTGAGCTTGATGATTTGTCATCGGTTTCCGGTGGATTCGGCGGCGGAGAAGGATCATTCGGCGGATTTGGCGGAGGCAGTTTCGCATCAAATCGTCCGAGCATCAATGCACCGCGCGAAAATGTTGAGATGCTGCTTGATGTCGAACTCGATGTCGCAATAGAACTCGGTCGTACCGATCTTTCGATCAAGCGTGTTCTCGAACTTGCACCGGGTTCAATTGTAGAACTCGACAGAATGGCTGGCGAGCCGGTCGATCTGATGGTCAACGGCAAGGTCGTTGCAAAAGGCGAGGTCGTGGTTGTCGATGAAAGTTTCGGCATAAGAATCGTCAGCCTCGTTTCGCCGGAAGAGAGAATCAAGAGTCTGCGTTAATGTCGAGATATTTTGTGATTGATGACTGCCGGTGGAAAGGAT
>CAIOZP010000119.1 GCA_903862805.1 uncultured Fibrobacterota bacterium | reverse complement strand
TAGCAGGGACTGGAGGAAAAACTCCGGTAGTGAACGTAGCGAAGCGGAGAGAACGGCAGGCGTTTTTGTATGAACAAAGTGAATACCGGAGCGAAGCGGAGTCGGAAGGAGTCGCGACCCGAAGGGGAACGCCCAAATTCTTCTTATCTGACTTTAAGTCTTATGTTCCTTCTTCTCAGCCGCAGGAAACAAAACATTATTCAGAATAAGCCGATACCCGGGAGAATTTCTGTGCTGTTCAAGAATCGTTTTCGGATTGCCGACGAGATGTGAATAATCTTCCGGATCGTGGCCTCCGAGGAAGGCGAACTGACCTTTGCCACGCACGCCGTGAATGTAGTTCACCATCTTTGTTCCGGGAACCATTCCCAATATGACGATGCTTTTCTTTATCACGTCTTTGTTGAACGATGTCGTGAGTCCGCAGAAGCCGGGGATGAACTGTTCGTGATTTTGAGTAAGCATTACCGGTGTCGGATCGAGTTTCGCCGAGAATTGCTGGAGCTCGAAGTCTTTTGCGGGAATCCTGTTGGGCGAGTTCACGCGGTTCACGTCTATATCATCGAACCATCCTGCCATCGGATTGGTTTCGATGTGGAAATTCTCGAAGGCGAAGGTCTGCGAGAAATCGAGCTTGCGTGCATAGTCTGGATCGACGCCATCTCCGTCGAATGGTGCATCGACGATGTCGGTTCCGAGGCTTGCGAGTGCGATGTCGATCGTATTGGTCGCGCTGCACATGGCGAACATGAATCCGCCGTTCTCGACGAAGCTTCTTATGCTCACGGCAACGGCTTTCTTCAGCTCGCTCACCTTGGTAAACCCCAGCGACTTCGCAAGAATCTCCATGTCGGCTTTCTGTTTGACATACCATGGCGCAAACGCATACGCCGCGTAAAACTTGCTGTACTGACCGGTGAAATCTTCATGATGCAGATGAAGCCAGTCGTATTTTTTCAGATCACCTTCAAGCACTTCCTTATCGTAAACCTTATCAAAAGGAATCTCGGCGTAAGTCATCGCAAGGGTTACAGCATCATCCCAGGGAAGATTCTCCGGCGGAGTATAGACCGCAACCTTCGGAGCTTTTTCAAGTGCAACCTTTTCCATGTTGCCGCCCTGCATCTGCGAAAGGACATCGGCGTATTGAGCGGGTGAAAGTGTTTCCATTGAGACACCATGTTCGAGAATATCGGTTGCGACCTTTTCCGATTCATCAATCGCAAAAGATCCGCCGCGATAGTTGAGAAGCCACCACGACTTGACTCCGGCTTTCAGGGCGCGGTACACGACACCGTAAGCCTTGAGATGATCGGTCTGTGTTTCGTCCATCGGAATCAGGATCATTGCCTGCGATGAAACCGCCGAGGCAATGATAAAAAGACCTATCAGGATTTTCGGGAATTTCATTTGCATTTCTGTTTTCTCTAAGGCTTAAAAGACGCACTGAAAGATAGTTTCTGGAGGAGAAGCTGTCTGCCGGCGAGATCAAAACAATCTACCGATAAATGCAGATCAGGTAATCGTAAAGGTTCATCAGGAACCATAATTTTAAACGCAAATCCCCGAGTTTTCCGGAGGACTCGCAGAGTTAGACTTTTGCGGGATTCGAGTCACAGAAAGTAATCCTTATCAACGTAACCGCTCAAAGGATGGGTGGGCTGTGGCCATCGTTCAAATTGTTAATCCGCCTCGAAATAACAATCATAAAATTCATTGATAGCATCGCCCCTTCCATCTTCATCCGCAATCTTTTTCACAATGACCGACAGATAAATCCGCCAAGGCGCGTCAGGTGGAACGATTGCATCGGACCAGTATTGTTCCTGATCGGCCTGTGCCAGCATGAACGTCAAATAATTTCTGTAGTCTTCCAGAATGTATTCTTCTCGCGACATCTCAGGTCTGTCACCATCGGCGGTTATTTCCTCACAGTAACTTTTGTATGGATCTGCACCGCCGATCATTGGCTTGACAGATGCTATATCCGGAACCGCTGCGAAATTATCAGGGAAAACATATTCGCTTACGACGAAATCCTCAAAGAAAACTGCGTGATCGCCCAATGACGAAGCATTCGGCCTTCCCTTTTTATCAATCGCCGATGCAAAGGCCAGTTGAGTTTTGTCAAGTTCTACTGTTGCATTGAAAAGATAGTCGGCAAGCCATGCCGAATATGCCGAGCGCGATTCGGCGATGTCGGCCGCTGGCATTTTGTTGAGCCGGTGATCGGGAACGATCAGTAGATCATCGTCGCAGGTAACTTCAGGATAAAAGATTTTGACCCCGTTTGCCAGTTTGCAGAGCAGATGTTTGTCGGCCATTCTCTTTTCTCAACCTTTGTAAAATTAGAATTCCATTTTGTCGGTAGCTTTTGAACTGTCGAAACATAGTTCATAGAACTGACAGTTTGCACATATCACATCGGATGGCATTTTCTGAAACTCGTCAATTGCCAGCGGAATATTCTTTTCGGGATTGCCGCAGAATGCCTGCATTTCTGCGGTCTGCGTTTTAACCATCGTGAAAAGCTTGCCGATGTCTTCTTCTGTGACACCAAATTCGAGTTCGTCGTAAACCGGATGAAGGTAGATAATTTTTGGGAACAGAGTTTCATGCGGCAGACCGAAGTTGCTGGCAGCCGCGGCAGAGTAGGCGATAAGCTGCGTGCGGTGCTTGTAAGGATCTTTCTTGCCGGTCTTCC
>CAIOZP010000118.1 GCA_903862805.1 uncultured Fibrobacterota bacterium | reverse complement strand
GAATCATATTTCCGTTTATCAAATCAGGAGCACTGACCGGATCATTGTCCACACGATGGACAAACGGTGATTTCATCCCGCGAAACATTCTCGTCGACAAACAGAATCATGTGCGCCTGATCGATTATGAATTTGCCAGCCGCACGCATTTTTTTGCTGAAGATGCATGGCGTTGGAAAACCTTTTCGGCGTTGCCACAGGAAGCTCGTATTCTACCGATTACACCCCCGATTAAAGATGAGCCGTGGCTCGAGGCATATTGTCTCTTAAAGCAGGTTGTCCTCGCGTATGAGACCAACGGGGCTCACATGGCGATCCCCGATTCTCAACCATCACTCAATCGTCTTCGTCAAATCATAACCACTGCGCATGAGGGATTTAGGAATAGCTTTTTTCTTCGCCCACTCGGTCAGCTACACGAAATTGAAACTGCATTTTTAGCAGACAATCAAACCTTTCAAAAACCTGAACTAACAATTCGACAGCGCGACTATAAGATACCGCAATACGAATGCGATATTATCAATAAAGACCAAACTATTCAGAATATAGAGAATATACTCCTCCATCGAAAACAGGAATTGGCACGCCTAGTGAAATTGCTACATCGACGCGACGCAGAACTTGCACAAGTACAGAATACAATATCCTTCCGCGCTGGAGCCCTGCTGCGGACGTTGCGCCAGAAGCTAGCATTCTCAAAGCGGCCAAGCTTTCACTTTAATTTGGATGCACCAAGGGCTTGGCGTCCCTACGGGACGCGCATTGATGCACGAGGGTGGTGTTTTGCCGAATCTGCCTTGGAACTCACCGAAATCCGCGTGCAAATAGGTAATCGTATATACACGGGATTATATGGCATGGACCGCCATGATGTCGGGCTCGCTTACCCAAACTTTCCGCAAGCCCATTCATCTGGCTTTCAAATCGACGTCGAAGTTCAATCTTCCGATAGAATTCTTGAATTATCCGTCTGCGACACCCAAGGATTCTGGCATAAAGTATATAGTGCTGACTTACGCAAGCCACCCGAGCAAACAAGAGTCAACTATGCTCATTGGGTAAAAGAATTCGACACGCTTACCCATACACAACTGGAAAGGATTCAGGCTGAAACAGCCAAACTGCCTCATCAGCCTCTTTTTTCCATAATCATGCCGGTGTATAACACCCCGCATGATTATCTTAAGAAAGCCATCGAATCTGTTTTATCCCAAGTCTACCCCCGATGGGAACTCTGCATCGCTGACGACGCCTCACCGTCGGGACATGTGCGCCATCTGATAGAACATTACACCCGCAAAGACAGCCGGATCAAAGCCACCTTTCGTGAAAAGAACGGCCACATCGCAGCTGCCTCAAATACCGCCCTTTCGCTATCCACCGGCGAATACATCGCACTGCTCGATCACGATGATGAGATTCGCCCTCACGCCCTGGCAGAAGCAGTCAAAGCGATAAACCAAACGCCAGACCTTGAACTCATTTACTCTGATGAGGATAAGATGGACGACTCAGGTAATCGTTGCGACCCCTATTTCAAGCCAGATTGGATGCCCGATCTGTTCATCGGACATAATTACCTTTGCCACTTTTCCATTTGCCGGGCTGACACGCTGCGCGCGATCGGTG
>CAIOZP010000117.1 GCA_903862805.1 uncultured Fibrobacterota bacterium | reverse complement strand
TGCAAATAATATCTGGAGAAAAATTTTCAAACCGTCTCCTGTCTGATCGGAATCTATCGAAACGGCCGCCTTCAAAGAAAGCGGCCGTTTTATTAAACAAAACAGCTACTCGAAAATCAAGCAGCAAAATGCTTCTTGAGGAAATCGAGGTCGAGGTTCGGATAAACCGGATACTTCGATAGAAGCGCCTTCACCTTGGCCTGAGCATCGGACTTTGCCGCTGCGTCAAGAACGTAGGCGATCTTCGATGGCTGACCTGCCTTCTCACCCTTGTCGATCACGCCCGGTTTTGTGCCGCGCAGAACGATGTTGATGATCTCGGCAATCTGCTTCATCTGATCTTCCTTCATGCCAAGCGTAGTTGTCGCCGGTGAACCAAGACGGATTCCGCCTGTAACCATCGGGCTTTCCTTGTCGAAAGGAATACCGTTCTTGTTGCAGGTCACACCGCACTCTTTAAGAGCTGCAGCCGCTTGACGACCGGTAAGACCAACCTTCGTTACATCAACAAGTAAAAGATGATTGTCAGTTCCGCCTGAAACAACGGTCTGACCAAGTGAAACAAGAGCCACAGCAAGTGCCTGCGAGTTCTTTACAACCTGCGAAGCATAAGCCGCGAACTCCGGCTTGTTGGCCTCGGTAAATGCGACACCTTTTGCGGCCATCACATGAGCAAGCGGACCACCAAGAACAAACGGGCAACCTTTGTCCATATATTCGGCGAACTCGGCGGTCGAAAGAACCATGCCACCGCGAGGCCCGCGAAGTGTCTTGTGTGTCGTGGTTGTTACAACATGCGCATGAGCAATCGGATTGTAGTCGCCAGTGAAAACCTTGCCAGCAACCAGACCCGCAAAGTGCGCCATGTCAACCATGAACACCGCTCCGACCTTGTCGGCAATCGCACGCATACGCTTGAAATCGATCTTGCGCGGATAAGCCGAATAACCGGCAAGCAAAATGAACGGCTTGATCTCTGTCGCGAGTTTTTCAATCGCGTCGTAGTCGAGCAGACCATCTTTTTCGGAAACGCCATAGTTGAATGACTGAAACATTTTGCCCGAAACATTGTGGCGATAACCGTGAGTGAGGTGACCACCATGCGCAAGCGAAAGCCCAAGAAGCTTCTGATTGCCAAGCTTCTGACGCACATTCTCCCAGTCGGCATCGGAAAGCTTGGCCGGATCTTTCACGCCAAGCGCTTCCATCGCAGGTGTCCCGATTCGCGCCGCGAGAATTCCCCAGAAAGCGACCATGTTCGCATCGGCGCCGGAATGCGGCTGAACGAATGCATGTTCGGCACCGAAAAGTTTCTTCGCCTGATCGCAGGCATAAGCCTCGATCGTGTCGATGTTGTCGCAGCCTTCGTAGAAACGGTTGAAAGGAAATCCTTCGGCATACTTGTCGGTGAGAAGATTTCCCATCGCAAGCTGAGTCGGAAGCGAACAGTAGTTCTCGCTGGCGATGAGTTTGAGGTTGCTGCGCTGGTCTTCAAGCTCGCAAACAACTGCCTTTGCAAGCTGTGGCGCGACTGTCGCGACCTGCGAAAGTGATGAGACGTAGGCCAACATGCCTTCGTCGATACCCGACTGCGACGCCGATTTCAGATACTCCGATATTGCACTCATGGTGCCTCCTTCAAAGATGTTCTACCGCTGCCCAGACGCACGACAGCTGTGGTATCACTTCCCGGCGGTAAATCCGCCTTGCCTGCAAAATGCAGACGGAGCGTCAGTCGTTGAAGGTTCAAAATAAGTTTTTGCGGAGACGAAATGGCTTGAAAAGTGATCGGAATGGAAATGGATATGGGAGCATTTGTTCGGCATCTGTTCGACTCAAATATATCGTGTTCAGGACAGGAATTTACACCCTATCTTCAGCTCAAATTCGTATTTTGCAATATCATGAAAGGATCCGACAGATGTTCATTAGGTCTATAGAACCTGCAGTTTGCGACACCGATTGCCTTGGGCATATTAACAACACACGGCTGCCGATATGGTTTGAATACAGTCGCAACGACATCTTCCACATATTCAATCCAGATCTCGACAACATTGTTTGGAATATCCTCACCGCACGTATCGAAGTTGACTATCTCGACCAGATTTTCTTCCCGCACAACGTCGAAATTCGTACATGGATTTCGCACATCGGCAATTCATCGTTCACCGTTTCGCATGCGGCAGTCCAGCATGGATCGGTATGTGCAACCGGCAAGGCAGTGATGGTTCATGTTGATCCGGTGCTTCGCAAATCTGTTCCGCTTTCCACGGATCTTCGCGAAAAGCTGACGGTACATTTCATCAAAGGCGAGCTTGACATATGAGGGGTGTTGCACATGGCATATTCGTTTTGTTGATGGCTATTTCTCTATTGGCTCAAAACTACGATCCCAAACATCACGACGATGCTCAGCGACTGCTCAAGATGAGTCTACCTCTTAAAAATACCGAGATAGAGAACACCGTTATCAAGCAGGTTGTGGCCAAACGACCAGAGCTCGCGGGAAGTGAAGATCGAATAAGGCAGATCCTCGACGAGTATCTTGCATCGCCGAATTACATGGAAACCGGCACTCAGGCCATAATGTATTTCTTTCACGATTCGGAGATTTTGCAGATGATCGATGCGCTTCAGAAGTGTGAACTTCCTGGAGGCGCAGAGGCTCACAGAGCGATCCTTGACAGATACAATCTCTATATTGATAAAGCGGAAAAAATCGTTGCCGACTATCTTGCGCGGCGACTTACAAACTGGAACAAAACAAAACCAGATACTACTAAAGGAGAGTGAAAAATGAAAAAGATCGGAGTTCTCGAAATTGCTTTTGCAGTTATTGCGATATGCCTTGTAAAGCTGGCGTTTTTCCATAACCCGAAGGAACCAATGTCAATCGTTCCGCAGGCTTGTGCACAAGGTTCAATTATCGAATGGAAGGGCGGCGACCGTATCATTTCAGCATCGCAGGACGGCGCAACAACCTATGTTTGGGATTACGACAACCGCACAGAAGTCCGCAAATATTACATAAAGAACGGCGAGCTTAATCTCGACATTATCAAATTGAAAAAGGATTGATGTTCTCCGCAAGACTTGATGCAGGAGCTGTGCAGAACGAACTCGCCATCCTGCTTGACAAGAAGAGAAAGCTCGGAGTAGCGATCTGTGATCTGATCTGCTCCAATCCTACAAAGTGTGATTTTGATTTTTACAGTTCGATTGACAGAAGAGAATTTTCGTCTTCTGATATTTTGCGTTATGATCCGCAGCCATTCAGCCATGTAAATCTGCGTAAAAAAGTTGCCGGTCTAATTGGCGTTGAAGACGAAAGCGGAATCGTCGCGGCATCGAGCACGAGCGAACTCTATTCATGGATATTAAAACTGCTCTGTGATCCAGGCGACGATATTCTTGTTCCGGCTCCGGGTTATCCGCTGTTTGGTCAGCTTGCATCACTTGATTCTGTTGATTGCCATTCCTATTCGCTGATTTATGAAAACGACAAATGGTCGCTTGACATAAAGCGAATCAGGCACAGCATTGGGAATCGCACAAAGGCGATTTGTGTTGTGTCGCCGAACAACCCGACTGGATCATACTTGACAGAACCGGAATTGACCGAACTTTCGTCTATCTGCAATGAATTTAATCTGGCATTGATTGTTGACGAAGTTTTTTTTGATTATCGGTTAGCGCTGGGTGATAAGAATCCGATTACTGCGTCATCAAACAAAGAGTGTCTGACATTCGTTCTCAACGGCTTGTCGAAAATGCTTTGCCTACCGCAGGTAAAACTTGGCTGGATGAATGTGTCTGGGCCTGATGAAAAGCGATCCGAGGCACTTCGCCGCCTTGAATTTATCGCCGATGCATATCTGCCTGTTTCAGCGTTAATAGTAAGTGCTTTTTCATCGCTGATTGACAAACGAGAAATCATCCAGAGAGAAGTACTTGAGCGTATCAACAAAAACTGGCATATCCTGAAGGAATTTTCAGACAGGCATGGATGGAGAATGCTTGATAGCGAAGGCGGCTGGTATGCCTGCGTCAGAGTTGGAAAAGATTCGTGGAGGTTTGCTATTGATTTGCTTGATAGATGCGACACTTACATTCATCCAGGATGTTTCTATGATTTCCGCGAAGATGATGTGCTGGTTTTCAGCTTGATTGTGCAAACAAATCTGCTGACCGAAGGATTGGGAAGAATTTCGGCTTGATAAAAAGCGAGATGCCTTCTGCTGTCGGATCGAATGACATCATCAAACATAAACCTCCCGACCATTATAGAAATGTATTTTCCGGCCTCAACATTAAAGGATTTGAAATGTCGTCTATAAGACAGTATCTGAGCGGAATATTCGGGGAAGCTTTTGAGAAAGCCGGGCTTGATAAATCTTTTGGAGCCGTGGTCGAGTCACAGCGGCCCGATCTTAGTCAGTTCCAGTGCAACGGTGCAATGGCTGCGGCAAAGGTTGCAAAGTGCAATCCGCGTCAGACCGCCGAGAAAGTTGCTGAGACTGCAAGGGAACTGGCGCCACAGCTTTCAATCGAGTTGGCCGGCCCGGGTTTCATGAATATTTCTGTCTCCGATGAATTTATTGCCGCTAATGCAAATTCCTCTTTGTCAAGTACAACTCTCAGGCTTGAAATGCCGACACCACAGAAGATCGTCATCGACTTCGGTGGGCCGAATGTCGCGAAACCAATGCACGTTGGACACTTGCGCTCGAGTATTATTGGTGACAGTTTGCAAAGGCTTTTGCGCAGGCTTGGTCATAGCGTAGTTACCGATAATCACATTGGCGACTGGGGAACTCAGATGGGAATGCTCATTTGCAAAATGCGCGAAGAGCAGCCTTCACTTCCGTACTTCGACGAAAAATATTCTGGCGAATATCCGAAAGACGCGCCATGTTCTATTGCCGATCTCGAGCGCATGTATCCTCAGGCGAGTGCTCATTGCAAGACCGACGAAGTGGCAATGGCCGAGGCGGTAAAAGCGACCGACGAACTGCAGAAGGGTAGAGCAGGTTATATCGCACTCTGGAAACATTTTGTGGCGCTTTCGGTCGAGACACTCAAGAAGGATTTCGATGCGCTGGGCGTACGTTTCGATCACTGGTACGGCGAGAGTCACTACACATCGGCCATGCGTGAGCTTACCGAATCGCTTCGTAGAAACGGATGCGCAGTCGAGAGTGAGGGTGCGCTGGTCATGCACGTTGCACGAGAAGACGACAAGGCTCCGATGCCTCCGGTTCTTTTGGTGAAGTCGGGCGGTGGGTTTTTGTATGCCACATCCGACATCGCCACAATAGACTTTCGCATGAAGGAATTTGCTCCCGACCGGATTATCTACGTGGTTGACAAACGGCAAAGTCAGCACTTCGAGCAGGTCTTCCGCGCGGTTCGTATTGCGTCAATCGTCAAGTCGGAAACAGGACTCGAGCATACCGGCTTCGGAACAGTAAACGGCCCGGATGGCAAGCCTTTCAAGACACGTGCCGGTGGAGTGATGAGACTGTCCGATCTTATTACGATGGTCACCGACAAGGCACGTTCGCGTATGACCGAGGCCGAGATCGGTAGTAATTTATCCGATGCAGAGAAGGAAGACATTGCGGTTAAAGTTGGAATGGCAACGCTCAAATTTGCCGACCTCTCGAATCATCGTTTGTCGGACTATGTTTTTGATCTCGAGAAGTTCAGCTGCTTCGAAGGCAAGACCGGCCCGTACCTGCTTTACACGGCGGTGCGGATCAAGTCGATCATGCGCAAAGCTGCCGATGCAGGTTTTGCCGAAGGGCCGATTACCGGCATTGGTGAACCCGAGCGAAAGCTCCTGCTGATTCTCGCTTCCTTGACAGATGCGATAAATGCGGCGGCAGAAAATCTTGCGCCAAATTTTCTATGCGACTACGCCTACAGCCTCGCGCAGGAGTTCAACCGTTTCTACAACGATTGCCACATCATGCGCGAAGAGAATGTCGAACGTCGGTCGTCATGGTTGTCGATTGCAAAGCTGTCGCTGCTTACGATGGAATCCGCGCTTGACATTCTGGGAATCTCCATGCCGGATCGGATGTGAGCCGCGTGCGCCAGCCCGGACTCACCGATAATATTGCTGAAGCCCTTCGAGCCGAAGGGCCGATGTCTTCAAAAGAGATTGCTTCGCGCTTTCTGCGATTTACAGCAGTGGATTCTCCTGCGACTGCGTTTGCGGTCAAAGCAGTTCTTGCGGCTGATGGAAGATTCGCGCTCAAGGATGACGGACTCTGGCACCTCGACGTTAGCGCCGCGATGCGTGCCAGTAGAGCAGAGACTTCGCAAAAAGAAGTTCGCATTGCTAATTTGGTGTTGCCGCAAAACGGATCGACCCGCCCGATGCACATCTCAGTATGGAAGGCTTATCCCGAAATGGCCGCAGAATTCTCCGGATGGCTGATCGATCCTGCGCAGCTTTCCGAAGATGATCGCGACGAACTTGCCGATGCGCTTGATGATCCCTACGAAAATCCTTGGGACACGATGGAGCAGGCGCTTGCAAAACTCGAAACCGGCGACACCGTTTTCCTCAGTTCCGAACATCGGCGGATTTTATCAAGAAGTGCAGAACACATTGGCGGATTTCCTTTTGAAGATTCTCTCCTTTTGTCAAGGATGATGAAGGCTGCCCGCATTCAAATTCCTAAGATGCGCACTCTTGATGCCTGTTACTCGGCGGTCTTCGGTGTACCACCTGCAGCGACTTCTGCAAGACGAGCCGGTGAGGCGCTTGCGCTTTGTATAAACGAACTGATGCAGCGTCTTGACAAAAAGGGAATTGATCCGTTTGACTTTGGTGAGCAAACAGAAGATCCTGCGGTGCTCTGGCCAAATCTGAATAATCTTCCAGATACATCAGGTATAAGTATCGGCCCCGGTGTCTATGGATTTAAAAACGACAAGTGCGAGTACATCTACATTGGTAAGGCGAGAAGTCTTCGCCGTAGAATTTCATCATACATGAAACAGAGCGACGAATCGCCCGAAAAACTTGCGGCACTTCGCAGTCAATCAAGAGAAATAGTTGTGTCTGCCTGCGGTTCCGAGCTTGAAAGTCTCATTCAGGAATACCGACTTATTTGCAAACACAAACCTGCGCTCAATACCCAGCGAAAAATTGACGAACGCAAAGGAAAATTTTCTCCGATCGATGACTGCATTGTGATCCTTCCATCGATTGCGCCCGAGTCTGTTGTGACCTTCTGGTTTCGGAGCGGGCAGAAGATTTCGATGCGAACTTTGCATCTTCCTTCCATCAGCCGAGCAACAATCGAAACAGTTGCAGGCGAATTTTTCTTTGGTGCTAAACTCCCTGCCGAGTCAACAGATTTTCCTGAGCAGGAGATTGCCGTGCGATGGCTCAAGCGTCACGGAGATATGCTGACAATGATTCAGGTCCATCGGCTTTCAAATGGAAATGATGTCGCGGCTAATCTTTTCGCAGAATTGAAAAACATTTCCTGCTAATTTCATCCAGGGTTTTGCCGCAAAATCGCTTTAGCGACAAGAGCATCGTATATCATCCGTTTGTCAATTCACCTAAAACACGGAGATTGTATTCCACATCGACCGCAGTTCCTTCATCGGCAATATCGCTTTGGGATATTACCTCAAGATTTTCATCAAAATCTGCTTCAACGCTTTACTAATCAATCCTCAAGTCCTAACGCATAATCTGGTATGAATTCTGAACCTAAATGGTTGACGATTCAACCGGATTGGTTCAATCATCAACGAATTTGCTTCATCATCCATACAAAATCATTGAACAAACTATATGAGATAGAGAGGAATTTCGGAATCTGTCCCGAACACGATAACTGGGATTTCAGGATTGACACGATTCTTAAAAATCCTGCCGCTTCTATAATCCAATAAATCGTGTTCAAGACAAGGTTTTACTGTTACAACTGAACCGTCGCGACGTTGTATCCGCCCTGATCGACAATGCTCACCAGCACCTTGCCATTGTCGGCGCACCATTTGGTTACGTCGTCGGGGAATGTCGGACAGTCTGCGTGTACTTCAAGCACAGTTCCGGCGGGAAGAATTGCCGCCTTGATCGCCGCTTTTAGCACCGGTTGCGGACACTTCATTCCTCTGCAGTTTAGAACCTCGGCCATATTGCACCTCCTTGAATGGTGATTGTTGTTTGCTTACTCGCCGTCACGGACAAGAGTATTTACTAAGTTCCCTTTTCTGTCAAGCAGTCTGACCTTTAGCGGCATCTTCCCCGGCAGATTGTGCGTTGCGCACGACAAGCACGGATCGTAGGCGCGGAAGGCCATTTCAATCATGTTCATCAGCCCGTCGTTGACCACGCCGCCTTTGATCAGCTTCTTCGCTGCGCGCTCAATCGACATGTTGATCGCAGCAGAATTGCCAACGGTAGCGACGATCAGATTGGCCTTCGTGATTATTCCGTTCTGATCCGATTCGTAGTGGTGGATGAGCGTTCCGCGCGGAGCTTCGACAATGCCGACACCTTCGCGAGGCGTACCGAGATTCATGTTGCGGATATCTGGCGAGATCG
>CAIOZP010000116.1 GCA_903862805.1 uncultured Fibrobacterota bacterium | reverse complement strand
TGACCGAGTTGGCGAATCAGTTCCTTCTGCACTGCAAGAAAGTCATTCTCTGTGAAGTAGCCTCGCCCGATTCCGCTCTGATTGGTGATGATAATATTGAACCATCCTAGAGCGCGCGCACGAGCCAGTTCTTCTGCCGCACCTGGATAGGCTCGGACATGCGCCGGATTATGGCAGTGATCGACCTCCTCCATAAGGGTTCCGTCACGGTCGAGAAAAAGTGCCGCTTGCATTCAGCTCACCTTTGCCAGGTGATCGAAAATCATCTTCGCACCGGCAAGGATAAGTAGTATCGCGCCGCCAAGTTCGGCACGGCTTTCGATGAGCGCTCCGAAGCGCCGACCGGCATAAATGCCCGCGAATGAAATCGCGAATGTGGTTAGGCCGATGATCGTTGCCGCAAAAGCGATGTGCACATGCTGAACACCGAAACCGATACCAACAGCAAGGGCGTCGATGCTCGTTGCGATTGCCATCAGCAGAAGGGTTTTATGCGAAAAAGGATTCTTGATTTCATCGGGGTTCGGCTCGTGCCTGAAAGCCTCCCAAAGCATTTTGGCGGCGATGAGCCAAAGGACTCCAGATGCGATCCAAGGCGCAGCGACATTGACAAATGCGAAGCGGTTGAGAAGCGCTTTTGCGAAGAGCCAGCCAGCCAAAGGCATTACCGCCTGAAAGCCGCCGAAATATGCGCCGACCTTCAACGCATCGGAGCGGCGCACGTGACCTGCCGCGATTCCGCTTGCCACCGACACCGCAAGCGCATCCATCGAAAGTCCGACACCGATCATGGCTATTTCGACAAGTGTCACGCCAAAAGCTCCTGAGGAATATCGTCAAGAGTAATCTCGCGAAATTCCCCTTTGTCAAGGCCGGTTGTGTCGAGTCCGGCAAACGAAACGCGGTGAAGCGAATCTACCGTCAAGCCGATTGTGGCGCACATTCGCTTGACCTGATGGAAGCGGCCCTCTGTAATGGTCAGAAAAAATTCGTGATCGGAACATGGTTCGAATTTCGCTGGCAGACATGGACGATCGTCGTTTTCGAGCATTATCGTTCCGGCCGCGAATCGTAATGCTAAAATGTCGCTCATCGCAGAAATGTCTTCATCGACAACAATTTTATAAACCTTGGGAACAGCCTTCTTCGGCGACGACAGAATATGAACGAGCCTTGTATCGTCTGTAATTATTATCGCGCCGGTCGTGTCTTTGTCGAGACGGCCAACGGTTGACAAAGGGGGATTGCGTTTCTGCCAGCGATCGGGAAGGATGTCGTAGATTCGCGGGCCGTCGGAACTGCTGTGCGAACATACAAGCCCTGCCGGTTTGTTCATAAGAATCATCAGCGTTCCAGGGGTGTCGGGTTCTTCGTCGTCGATCTTCAGAAGCGCTGGATCAACCTTCTGCGACACATCTTTTGTGCAGACACCATTTACCATGATGCGCCCGGCGCGCGCCCATTTGCGGGCTTCGGTTCTGCTTCCATAACCCAGCCCCGCAAAGAGCTTGTCGATTCTTTCTGGTGTCATGCGCTGGCTGCTGCCTTCTTATCTTTGCGTATGAATCCCATCACTGCCGAACCGATCCAGAAAAGAATCAGTGCTGCGATTGACAGAAGAGAAATATTAAGAACCTTGCCGATGTAAAGCGAATCAATTTTCATTTCAATTTTGTGCGTACCAGATC
>CAIOZP010000115.1 GCA_903862805.1 uncultured Fibrobacterota bacterium | reverse complement strand
GACGATGAAGGGCAGGATGGCGTATCATGGTGGGAGGAATAGGATTCATTACGGTGTTGTCGGAAAAAAGAAAGCCCCGAATCAGATCCTCTGCTTCGGGGCTTTCTTTTTGAAAGTCGGCATTCGATTAGAGTTTGATCGTTTGAATTGTTTTTATTGTGGAAAGGTTTACCGTAACTGGACCACCGGCCTGCCCCAGCGGACTGGTCACAGTAATTGTGGCCTTGTCGGTTCCTGCCTGAACTTTTCCAATGATCGAATTCCCCGAAGCGAATGTGACACGCGCTATTGCACCATAAAAGGACGCTGACAGGCTTTGCGAATTAGCATCGACGGTGGCAGTATTCAGGTGCCCGGTTTGAGAATAGAAATCCCAAATAGCCTTTATTCCGCCAAGCATGTCAAGGTATGAAGCGGCTTCCTGTTGACCGAGATCCCTCTGTAGCCCGTTTTTGAAAGTTACAGAACCACCCGAAGCATTGATCCCTTTGTCTATTGTTATTGCGAGGGTTTTTTCGATGGAAAGCGGTGTGCTTGGATCCTCGTGAGTCATCGACGTTATCGCGCCGTTTGCACCTACGGCTATTGACCATCCGTTGACAAGCTGCCCTGCAGCTGCCGTTGAAAACATCCCGCAAAATGAAAACACACCGACCGCAAGAAGCGATTTAGAAAAATGTCCCCGCATAAAGCCTCCCGAAATTTGCTGAATAAGTCAGGATAATATATGTCTGATAATTTGCCGGTGCGTAATGTTTTTTGGAAATGTCAACACGACCATATTGGATATACGCAATATTATTTCGCAGGCATCGTCCTGATCGCAGTTTGAAACAATTTACTTGGAGGATTCTATGAAAAAGCTTCTGAAGGCTGCCGCACTGATCGGGCTTGGTGCAGGACTCGCGTACCATTTCCGTGAAAGGATTCATGGGCAGGTCAAAAAACATTTTTCTCCGGAAAACAAGGCACGAATGATTGTGTGCCATATCGGTAGAAAAATTTCTTTGACATACGAACAGAAAGATCAGCTTACCGCGATCTTGCGTCGTCATTTCGAACTTGCCAAAGAGGCAAGGGGTGCGCGTAAAGAAATTTTTGAATCATTCAAGGCCGAGTTTCTCAAAGATGAATTCAATGCGGATTCGATTGTCTCGGCTTTCAAAGGGGAAATAATTGATGGGAAACTGAAGAGTGTTGGAGACGCAATCAAAGAAATTCATGCGGTACTTGATCCCGAACAGCGTTCGCAGCTTGTTGAAATTATTGAATCACACAGAAACCGAAGGTGTTGTAGGCATCACCGTTGATTACTGGGACTGACATATAAAAAAACTCCGGAATCGCATAGTCAATTCCGGAGTTTTGAGTTTCGGGTGGGTGGCAAGAACCTCAATAAAGAAGCTCGTTGCGGCGAGTCAGAACATATTCCATAACTCTTTTGCGGAAAATTATTTCGGATTCGCAAGGTGACTTCATCGGAGTCTGCCTGGTTTTCTTTTCGATGATTTCAAAGGCTATTCTGTAGACATGATACAGCGAAATGATTTTCTTTGGTGAAAGTTCGCTGAATGGTTTGAAAAGTCTTTGGAATTTGCGCGAAGTGATATTCAGATGCATCGCCCATTCGTCAACAGTAAATGGGCGCTTTTCAAAAAGCGCCTCAAGTGCAGAATGGGTGTTTTTGTCGGGATAATGATCGATAAGCCGTTTTTTGATTGAAAGTTCGACTACTGTTTGGGCGAACAGCTTGACATCTGAAAGCGAACGGTAGGTAATACCATCGGGCGCTGAAGAGCTTTTTTCGGATTCACGAATAAATGGCATGCTGTCTGGAGAATCGCCCAGAATTATTACAGGGGTCCAGAAGGCAAGTTTTGCAACGCGTGAAATGGCATCTCTCCCGAAGGAACACTTCGCATCAACCACGATGCAATTGAACGCATAAATCTGACTCCAGTGACTTGCCATTGTCTCAAGGGATCTCGCGCGAAAGACATTCAGGGGGGTATAGCGGTCGAGCAGGGAATTGATAGCACCGATAACGATGCTCGATTCACTGCAGATCAGAACATTAAGCGTATTTTCGAGACTGTTGACAAGGATGGACTCCAATCTGCCATCTGCCAT
>CAIOZP010000114.1 GCA_903862805.1 uncultured Fibrobacterota bacterium | reverse complement strand
TATCCATGATCGACAGCAGATCATTTTTGATTCCGCCGAGTAGCTGGAGCGGTATTACCGGTTTTTCAATCATGATCATCGGCTCGTTGCCAGAGCACCTTCAGTGGCGCTTCCCGCAGCGGTATTGGCTTGGGTTATGCGCATGTTGCGATATGCTTCTTCCCAGGCTTCGCGCAGAGACACAAGATGGCGGAGCGCTTCATCAATAAACTTCGGATCGTTCTTTATTACAGCCTGAACCAGATTCCATCCCATGTATTCATAGAGCCTGAAAAGATTGATGGAGATTTCGCCCACATCGAGTTTGAGCGAACCCATCAGTTCTGTAACTGCATCCTGAGCTTTGTAGAGATATTTATTGCGTTCCATGAGGTCTCCGTTTTTTGCAATGACCTCCAGCGCAAGGCGGCAGTGCTTTATCGCCACATCGTACACGATCAGAATAAGGCGACCAGGGTCGGCGGTTTCCACGCTGGAGTTTCTGTAGGTGGTGTAAGCGTTCTTCATGGCTCCTCCGCGTTAATTCGTAGTTGAACTTGTTGTCGTACCAAGCTGCGATAGCATATTGCTCATCTGGGATTTCAATGTCTGAAGGTTGGCATTCATGGCTGCAAATTCGTTTGTCAGACGTGTCTTGTATGAATCTACGTTTGTCTGCATGGTTGTCACCTGATCGTTGAGCCGCTTGATCGTGTCGTTGAAGGAATCATCCTGCATCTTTATGGTGCCTTCAAGCGGGTCGGTGATATTCGTCAGGATCTTGCCGAGAAGTCCGTTGATTCCGTTTGAAAATGTAAAGGTGGCATTACCGGTACCTGATGGATAGGTTATACCAAGACCGTTTCCTTGACCACTGGTGATATAAACGATGTCGCCGGATCTTGCGATGGTCTGTGATGTTCCATCGGGACTCGTGACCTGAACATTGTTTGCATCGACTTCCGAAAGAGAATAAACGCCGTCTGTGCTACTGCTCGTTGATCGGCCCATCGCAATTCCGGAGACGTCCGAATATCCTCTTGTTACAAAGAGATTTTCGACATCATTGAAATGATTCGTCAACGCGTCGGTAAGTTTCGCACTGTCGATGGAAAGTGTTCCATCGGTTGTGTTGGTTGTCAGTCCAATCATGGCAAGCGATGTTATCTGTGTTCCGGCATTGGTATTGACTTCGGAAATAAGCGCGTCGTGAATCTGCTGGACGATAGTTCTTGCGGTCATGTCACCGGCGATTGATCCGTTGGTGGTTCCACTCGTTGTGTCGCCGTATTTGGTTTCCTGATTTACATAGTTCAGCAATGTGTTGTACGAAGTGAGCAGATCAGTGATTTTCTGGGAGATAGAAGTCATGTCACGGGCGATTGAAATTTCCGCCGATGTGCCATTGGTTTTTCCTGCGAGGGTGAGCGTCACTCCCTGAATGAATCCGCTTGCGGTGTTCGTCGCGTTATTCATCAGAACGCCGTCAACTGCGAAGTATGCGTTTTGTCCGACGGACAGAACATTCTGCCCCTGAGTTCCGACAGTGGCTGTTGCTGCCGTGTGCGAGGTGGCTCCAAAATTCAAAGATGTCAGGGCCATCGCCGATGTTCCGCCGACGTTATCTGTCAGACTCAGTTGGCCGCCGGACGCACTGTCGGCTATGTTTACATTCGCCATTCCGTGAAAGGCAGTGTAGATGCTTGTCTGAAGGTCGCTGATATTGTTCGACTGTTTTACAAAACTGCCGTTCACAGCATTTCCGGCGTGGTCGGTTCCGGTAAACGTAATTGTCTGGCCGATGGCAAGCGCTGAAAAAGCATCGGCGATACTGTCGTTCGACTGAATTACCTGATTGGTTACACCAAGTCCGCCGTTTGCATCCTGAATCAGTCCAAGATTCTGAAGCACGGAACCGGTGGTGTCTTTAAGTGTCATGGTGTTGTTCTGAGTGCTTGTCGTGGTTCCGCTCGTCGATGTAGTAACAGTGTTTGATGCGCTCAAAACAAGCCTGAAATTGTTTGCAGAAACCTGCACCACCGAAGCGTTGACTCCGAGCGCGCTACCGTCGGCTTTGGTCGTGTTGTTTATTTTTGCACGGAGATCTTGGATCGTGTCGGTTGAATTTACGGTAATGTCAACGCCGTTTATTGTGATGGTGCCATTGGTTATTCCGGCTGCGGAAAGTGCGGCTGTCTGGCTCGATATTTTCTGGTCGGAACTGATGACCTTTTCGGCTTTGGCGGTCTGGTATATGTCGAGCGAATAATCGCCGGGTGTTCCGCCGGAAGCGGCCGCCAAACTAACCACACTGGGATTTGAGCTTGTAGTGGTAAACGTGCTGAATCCGGCATCATTCAGGGCATTGAGTTTGGTCTGAATATCCGTGACACCGGCATTGATCGAATCATAGGTGGTAATTCTTGTTTGATATGAGTCAGCCTGTGTCTGGACTTTCGTGACCTTGTCCTGCTCAAGCTGGACAAGCTGGGTAATAAGGGAATTGGTATCAATACCCGAACCGGTAAGGGTCGAGATGTTAATTCCACTGCTGACGCTGCTCGTTGTAGTAGCCATGATATGCTCCTATTTCAGGAAGTCCTTTTACATCTATCGGCAGTTGCGGAATTTTTCTTAACAGGTTTGATTATTTCCCCGTAAATAAATTGGAACTTAAAAGTGATTTCGGGATCTGAAATTTTATTGATGACAAAAGCAGAAAATGCCGATGATTTAGGGTAAATTCGCATTTACTGATGGGTTTGGGCAATACTGGTTTCAGTCGGATGACGAATTGTCGCACCAAAGCTGTTTTTCCATGATCACAAACGCCAGAGCATGGGACTTTTCATGGCTGATGCTCAGGTGAATTGCGGAAATAGCCTCTTCATGGAGAGCTTGGGTGAGTTTTGGATCGACAACTTTGAACGAAGGAATTCCGCCTTCACTCTTGATCACCGAGACTCCACGCCAGGTTCCATGTTCTTTGCACGATGCTGGCAGCGCCTTGTAGAAGGCTTCCTTTGCGGCCCATCTCGCGGCGAGCGACGGCACCGGATCAGCCATCGGGAGGCAGTAGTCCTGTTCCTCTTTTGTAAATACGCGATCAAGAAAAATGCTCCCGTATTCGACATAAAGTTTACGGATTCGTGCTATTTCTGTTATGTCGGTTCCGATTCCGCTTACCATGATAATCCTGTCTTATGCGCCTCGAATATATTTCACAGCTGAAAACGGTTGCTCGTTGAATTAACGGATATGTTCATGGAATTTTTTCTGATACTTTTGCCTCTTGTCTGTACCGCGTACCTTTTGCGGATGCTTTTGGCTGTTTATTCGCATTCGGTCAAGCATATCGGCGATGCTGATAGGACGCCGTATGTATCAGTCATCGTTCCGTTTCGTGATGAGGAAAATAATCTACAGACTCTTCTCGATGGACTTACCGCACAGGATTACAGCGGTCAATTTGAAGTCGTTCTGGTAAACGACAGGTCGGCCGATGGTTTTGCCAAAATCGTTTCACCCTTTCTGGCACGGCACAAAAACTTCCGGATGATCGATTCCGGCCACTCTCCTTCTGTCAAGCTTACCGGTAAACAACAGGCGCTTGATGCCGGAACCGCCGCCGCTTTCGGCGAGTGGTTTGTATTTACCGATGCCGATGCACGGCCGTCATCCAACTGGATCAGTTTGCTCATGAACTCCACTGATGAAAAAACCGGATGCGTCTGCGGTCGCACGGAGCTTTTGCACAACCAGATGGTTCCTTTCGAGCGTTATCAGGCATGGCAGCTTGATTTTTTGTTTGCCGTTGCATTCGCATTTGACAAGGCGAAAATGCGTGGCGCATGTATGGGAAACAACATGGCGGTCTCGCGTGCCGCATGGGAAAAAGTCGGCGGAATGAGAGGGTTGGGTTATAGTATCGTCGAAGATTGCGATCTACTTGCTCGCATATCAGAGTCGGGTTTTTCATGCAGACAGACGCAGCCATTTACTGTATCGGTTCAGACACTTCCCTGCCCTGACTTTGGCTCATTTGCAAGACAGGCACTCCGCTGGACAAAAGGTGGAATGCGTCGCGGGAACCCTTTGATTATTTCCATTGCCGCAATTGGCCTACAGAATTTCTGCTTCATAGCGGTGCTGCTCGGATTGCTAAATGGTCCGGCCGCACTCGTAGCATTTGTCAACTTGTTTTTGATGTGGCTTTTTGTCAGAAGGGTTTTTCGTATCAACGGATCTGCTGTGAAGTCTGGTGAATTTCCGCTCTTCTATCTTTTTATGTGTGTACAATCGGTCTTTGGTTTGTGGCAGATTCTTTTCGCCGGAAAAGTTGTCTGGAAAGGCGACACTGTTTAATATGTCACGCCCGACATTGCTTCACTATTACATCACAAATCGCTGTAACGCAAAGTGCAGTTTTTGTGAGATCTGGTGTGAAAATGAAAAGGTCGATGCCGTACTCGCAGATGTCAAGCTGAACCTTGCCGATGCCCGTCGTGCCGGTTGTCGTTTTGTCGACTTCACCGGTGGTGAACCGCTTCTGCATGCCAATCTACCAGAGATGCTGCGCGAGGCAAAGCGACTTGGTTTTGTTACATCGGTAACCACCAACTGCATTCTCTTTTGTAAACGAGTACATGAACTTGCCGGTCTGATAGATCTGCTCCACTTTAGTCTCGATGCTGACAATGCAGAACTTCACGATCATATTCGCGGAGTCAAATCTTTCGATGCTGTTGTTGCGAGCATCGAACCTGCACTGGCCGCGGGGCTTCGTCCAGACCTGCTTTTCACATACACCGACGAGAATATTGGCTCATTTGAAGGTGTGATGACTCTTGCCGAAAAATATGGACTCGTCGCGATTCTCGATCCGGTTTTTCAGACCGACGGCAGCATGGATAATATCAGGCCAGAGACACATGAAAAAGCAAGAAAATTTTCAAAGCATCGTTCGGTCTATTTGAATACGGCACACTTGACATTACGGGAAAACGGCGGGAACAACTTCACAAAGCCATTGTGCCGAGCGGTTTCGGCGGCTGTGGTGATCCTTCCCGATAATTCTTTGGCTCTGCCTTGCTATCATCACAAGTCAACCGTGCTGAAACTCAACGGAAATCTGTTAGATGCGCTGAGAGGCAGTGTACGAAAAAGTGCGGAGAAACGGCAGGGTAGGGAAATGTTCTGCGCCGGATGTCACATCAACTGCTATTTCGACCCAAGCTTCACCGACAGATTCGTTCACCCTTACTTCGAGCATAGTCTGATGGCAAAGATGAAGTATGCGTGGAGGAAATATGTCGCTTGCCGAATACCGAGAGTAGCTCGGTAGATTTACTCCATGAGAAAGGCCCTGACTTTCATCAGGGCCTTTCTTATTCTGTCAATCCCGATTTATCGGATCAGAGATTACTTCTTTGCCGGGGCCTGCTGTACGGCTGGCTTTGCCGGTTCGGCAGTTGTGCCGGGAGCTGCTGGAACTGCGTCGGCCTTGACAATTTCAAGAAGCTCGACCTCGAAGATAAGTGCCGAGTTCGGCGGGATTACCGGGCCAGCGCCACGTTCGCCGTAGCCGAGGGTCGGCGGGATGTAAAACTTGTACTTGCTTCCAACCGGCATGAGCTGAATGCCTTCTGTCCAACCTGGAATAACCATTCCGACCTTGAACGTTGCAGGCTGACCGCGCTTGATGCTGCTGTCGAATTCTTTTCCGTCAAGCAATGTTCCGACGTAGTTGACCTTGACCTCGTCGGTTGCTGTCGGAAGCGGGCCTGTGCCCTTGGTGATCACTTCGTACTGGAGTCCGGTTGCCGTTGTTACGACGCCGGCTTTAGACTTGTTCTTTGTAAAGAAATCGTCAGCGGCTTTCTTGTTCTCGACAGCCTTCTTCTGCATTTCTTCCATCTTTTCCTTCTGGATCACTTTCATCATCGTGTCCATGATGGCCGCAACTTCCTTATCGGTCATGCGGTTTCCTTTTTTGTCAATCGTGTCCTGGATGCCCGCGATGACCATCTTGACATTGACGTGGCTGCTGACATCAACAAGGCTACCACCCATCTGGAGGCCGATTGCGTAGGAGAATTTGTCTTTCGGATCGACGATTTTCTTGGAACCGATCTGCCCGATACCGTCGCACGAGAACAGTGTCACCGCGAAAAGCGTAGCTGCCGCGGTAATGATCTGCTTTGCCATTTGAAACCTTTCGTAAAGTTATTGAACCGAAGTTTTTTTCGGAAGTTCTGCAAAATAATTAATGACAGAGATTCATTACGACGCTTCATATAAGAAATTTTCTTCAAATTGCAAGTTCCTAAAATTTTATGACGATATTCCTTTTTGTACATAAAAGTCATGACCGTTTCGGATAATCCGTGGCGGCCGTTTTTTGTCATCAACAAAAGCTAAAAAAATGCCTGACAAATAGCCGTTTATCACCCTGAAATCCTTTGCAAGGCTGTATATTCTGCTTATATGAATATGCGTGGGGCCATTGGCTCGCTTAACAGCAATCCGTTTTTACAGGGAATCGCGAAACAGCGTGACCTGATCGTCGTGCTC
>CAIOZP010000113.1 GCA_903862805.1 uncultured Fibrobacterota bacterium | reverse complement strand
AGAGGGGCAAATGGTCTCATTAATTTTAGCCGCGACAAAGATACCTATTGCCGAGTAAGACTTATATGTCACTGCCGATCAAAAACACCCCTGAACTAACAGGGAAAGACGCAAAGCGTTTCATTGAAAGAATGAAAGAGGCGGATGCAGGCAAACGCCGTGTCAGTCCGGAAGATTACGCACGCGCCAAAGCGACATACGAAGCGGCCTTATAGAGGTTTCCGATTCTCGAATAAGGGTTTTCTCTCAAAAGTCCGAAGAAATTTTCCATCATAGTAGAACATTTGCTATATTTACTCCATATCTTCCACTATAATAGAACAAAAGGCGGTTGAATATGGTAATTCGTGAAACTTACTTAAAGACTATCGAGCGTTTCCTTGACGCCCCGATCATAAAAATTCTTACCGGAATGCGACGTGTCGGTAAGAGTACAATTCTTTTGCAAATGCGGGACAGGCTTATATCTGGCGGAGTAAATCCAGAAAACATTGTTTTCATCAATATGGAAATATTTGAAAATTCGACCATAAAAGATGCCGCCGCACTTCATGCTACCGTTACAGAACAGCTTAGCGGGAAGATCGGAGAGAAATACATCCTTCTCGACGAGGTTCAGGAAATAGATCAGTGGGAAAAGGCGGTTCAATCGTTTTTAGCTGAGAATCTTGGCAAGATCATCATAACCGGTTCAAATGCGCACATGCTTTCTTCGGAACTGGCAACGCTTCTTACTGGCCGGTTTATCGAGATTCCGGTATATCCGCTCAGCTTTTGTGAATTTCTCGACTTTCGGCACCTTCAAGAAAAGACAACCGACGAGCGTACTGCCTTCACCGATTATCTTGCTTATGGTGGTCTGCCCGGTATTCATGCCTTGCCCCTCGGTTCAACCACAACCACACCTTATCTGAATGCTGTTCTTGATACGCTACTGCTTCGTGATGTAGTCAAGCGGCACAATATCCGCGACGTTTCGACACTCGAACGGATTCTGTTTTTTGCAATGGATAATGTCGGCAGTCTGGTTTCGGTGAAGAGCATTGCCGATTATTTCAAGTCTCAAGGGCTTCGTGTCAGTGTTGAAACTGTTTCGCAGTATCTACGGCACCTTTGCGATGCTTCCATTCTTATCCGTGTCAGTCGCTTCGATATCCAGGGGAAACGGCAACTGGAATACCTCGACAAATACTATCTCGGTGATATTGGCCTGCGATACGCGAAAATGGGGAATGATTCTCGCCGTCTTCCCGGAACACTCGAAAACATTGTTTTGCATGAACTGTTCCGCCGTGGATTCAAGGTTTTTGTCGGAGCTTTTGCCAGTAAAGAAATAGATTTCATTGCAGAGAAGGACGGAACCAAACAGTATTTCCAAGTCGCAACGTATTTGACTGAGCAATCTACTATTGAACGTGAATTTGGTAACCTTGAGGCGATAAACGACCACTTCCCGAAAACGGTTCTCTCATTGGATGAACTACCGCCCGGCGGACGGAATGGGATTGTTTGGAAGCATATACGGGAATGGTTGACAGAGTAGATTTGAAGACGAAAACATTTTCGGGACTTTGATAATGACAAGTGATAAATTTTCTTTCAGTGTTATATTGGTCGGAAGAGGATTCTGAGTATGTCGGGCTTTGTGCCGAGTTCCCAAGCCTGAGCTGGCTTGACAAGACACAAGAAAATGCTCTTGCTGGTATTCGGAACTTGGTAGCGGAAACCGTTGCCGATGAAGCGTGACGGGAACCCGAAAAAGGCAGTTTTTTACACTTTTTGTTACCCTATTGTTACTTTGTGTTTTTGATTCTGTTTAATATCAACAAGATATGTAAAGGTTCATCAGGAATCATAATTTCAGGAGCCGTTTCTTAATTGGTAGTCACGGTCAGTTATCAGTAAATTATTTGTCGCAAAGCACCGTTCCACTCCTTTCTTTGTGCTCTTCT
>CAIOZP010000112.1 GCA_903862805.1 uncultured Fibrobacterota bacterium | reverse complement strand
CGATAAGTACCTGTTCAAGTGCCACGGTGCCGCCGGTCGATGCTCCGATTGCGATGATCTTGTTTGTCGTTTGTGTGAGAGACTTTTTAACATGAACTGATGGCACTTTTGCTTTTGCAACCGACCGCAAGCGCGCTCTGTCAATCTTGGCGGCGATCCTAATCTGTGCAACAAGTTTTGGAATAATGTCGCCGACCACATACGAACCGCCCGGTTTGCAGACCACGTCAACCGCGCCGAGCGACAGCGCTTCGATTGCCATTTCGCTGCTGGCCGGTGTGAGCGAACTGACCACGATCACCGGCATCGGATAACTCGCCATGAGTTTGCGCAGAAACGTGAGTCCGTCCATTCGCGGCATTTCTATGTCGAGCGTTATCACATCGGGTTCGAGTTCGACGATCTTGTCGCGGGCAATGTACGGATCGGCTGCCGTTCCGACGATCTGAATATCGGGATGCTTCGTCAGCTCCTTCGAGAAAACCTCGCGGATCAGCGCAGAGTCATCGACAATAAGAACCTTGATCATTTTGTTTTCGGCGGTTCTATTTCTACGAGGAACATGATCGGTTCACCTTCGGCGGAGAACCACAGCCTAAAGGAATTGGCAGTGCTGGTCGAAATGGTTTTTGCGGGAAGCAACTGCGGCAGATCGAGGTCGAAGACAGGTTCATTGCCATAGACTTCGGTTAATACATTTCCGAGAACCATGTTCAGAATTTCCTTGAGCGCATCGACAAGATTGCCGGTCGTTAGACCCGATTCATCGTCGGCTCCGAGCATGTTTGCGCAAAGCGTTTTCATGAACGAAGTTGGTGCCCAAAGCGACATCGCGCCCTTCTGCGGGCCGGTGTATGTGAGGCCGACGCCGATCGCTTCCCACTTGTCGAGATTCGGGATCGCAATTTCATCGAGCCGGTCGATCAGAATGAACGCGCCGCTGCCCATTACATTCGCAATGACCGACAGAGTTCGCGATTGAATTTCAGTTTTTACCATGCCAGCTCCCTAATATTCCCAAAACGGTGTCACGAAGTTGTTCGGGTGTGAAGGGCTTGCGCAGATAACCGTTCACGCCTCGGCTTTGCAGATCGTCCATTCGGCTTTTGCTGCCTTCGGTCGAGATTATGACCACCGGCAGTTTCGCGTATTCACCCGATGCACGCAGTTCGGTCACGAATTCGATTCCGTTCATTTCCGGCATGTTGATGTCGGAGAAGACGATGTCCACCCATTTGTTCGCAAGAACTGCAAGCGCCTCCTTGCCGTTGCCGGCCTGAAGGATTTCGTCAACCACGAGGTCGGTCATGCCGATGGCGCGTGCGATGGCAAGCCGGATCGTTTCCGAATCGTCAACAAGTAAGATTGTATATCCCATATTTCCTCGCAGTCAGCTTTCGCCGAATTCGGTACGGATACTGGTGCAGCGCATGACTGTGTCAACACAGAGATGCTCGAAATTTTTACGGTTGAGACCAAGACGGTCGCTTGTCCGTTCATCTATTGCAAATGCGAAACCTTCGTTGCCGAGTCCCGCGCCCGTGATTCGCGCTACCGCATTCGCTATGCGAACGGCATCGGTCACCGGACTGAAATCGATATCGGGTTTATGATGATTCGCCACGGCGTTTACTATGGCTTCGGGAAGTTTCCATGACTCGCACAACGCCGCGCCGGTGTCGGCATGGGTGAAGCCCAGAACCCGAAATTCTGCATCGGCCCAGGTGATCCGTTCTTCAGCTTCGAGCCGACGGATTTCTTTGAAAAGATCGTCGCTCACACAGCGCGAAAGAAGCAACTTGCCAATATCGTGGAGCAGTGCGGCGGTAAACGACACTGGCGGTATTGTGACCTTCGAATATGACGCAAGACATTCGGTTGCTGCCGTGGCCGCGACTCCGTGATACCAGAGATCATTTTCTGCATATCCGTATTTCACTTGTCCCCAAGAAGTAATGCCTGGTCTTACTTTATGGAGATGTTTATAATGAGGAGCTTTCAAAATAATCTGGTCAATAAAAAACTGACGCTCAGGGCGAGGACCAACCACGCTCATATCACCAATTAATACGTTATAAAACTGAGGAAATTCATCAAGCCTTAGTTTTGGGGATTCGGGATTTTTGTGAAAAAGCGGGGCTTAATAAAGTTCATCTAGGCTTAAGCGGAGGCATTGATTCAGCGGTAGTTGCCTGT
>CAIOZP010000111.1 GCA_903862805.1 uncultured Fibrobacterota bacterium | reverse complement strand
TCCAGCCGGATTTTTCTGATTTCCGGACGATTGCCCACTGCAATAATCGATCCGAGGCATCGGTATGAATCAGGCCGTCCTGGAGTCGAATATCCCGGAACCACCGTCTTGAGGGAAACCTCCATATACATAGTGTCACCGCTTGAAACCGGCTTCGCGCGCCCTGCTCCAATTTCCATGCACAAATGAGTAAAAGAGGACAGGTCGAGGTACGAAGTATCTGTTCTGAATATCGAAGATAAACCTGCATAGGGGAAACCAATACTCTTCTCCAAAATGTACGAATAGGTGATTTCCGTATCGGAGACGAAGGCTGGGGTAATCTGACTTTTTCCGCTGTCCTCATGATCGTTGTATGTCTCAAATCGGCACGAATGATTCTTGTCTGGGAAGATATTTCTGCGGGTGTCGATTGATGGTGGCAAGACTACCACAATGGCAAGAATCACTGGAACTACCCAAAACAGCTTGAATTTGTGAGTTGCGCTTATCAATTTCTCGAGTTTATCTAAAAATCGCATCTGCTTACCTTCTATATATCCGGCGTCAATGTTATGACGCGCCCGCTAATATAGCTGTTTCCAACGAAGTGAATATACTGTCTTAGTACAGGCTGTTTCAGATCTGCGGCTCATGCATCTTTTTTAAGAAACAATAGCCAGCAATTAAATGATCGGTGCAGGGATGCCATGTCGCGCACCAAATTTTTGACACCCGTACGACACATTCCCCTGTCGGCTTTTCATATATTGTTCGCGTCTTTCTGCAAAATACTTGAATTCTTGGTTTCGGTCGGCATTTACGGAATAGAGATGTTTTTTTTGTTATAGCGAACAATTTTATACGCATCCGGACGGAAAATATTGAAAAAGTTAGCGCATTTCCGGCAAAAAAGTGTTAGCTTATCGAAGCACCCGCAAATGCTAAATACGGTTTTTGCGGGAATCCGGTAAACAAAAGAAGAAGTTCATTTAAGAGTTTTTCATTTCAACAAACTTTTTGGGAGGAGCCATGCTCAATTTCAGACAGATCTGTACCGGCCTTGTAGCCGTGGCAGTATCTTTCGGCGCCGCAAGTGCGCAGAACAGACCATTTCCGACGGCATCGGGCAATACGTTTGCGGGAGCTTTTACAAAACCGAACACAGAAGATCTTAACGCTGCTGTGACCACCTGTTATAACGCGTACAAGGCTGCTTATCTTAAAACTGCCAGCGACGGCAGTTGCTATATCCTTCAGGCACAGGACAACGGAAGCGGCGGAACATCTGTAACGACCTCCGAAGCTCACGGCTACGGTATGATTGCCTCGGTTCTCATGGCCGGTTATGATGCAAATGCACACACCACATTTGATGGAATGGTTAAGTTTTACCAGAATCATCCTTCAAACGGTGGCAATAACAAGGGAATGAACTGGGCACCGCTCAATGCAACAACCAACGATGGCGATGACGCAGCCACCGACGGCGACATGGACATTGCCTATTCACTTATTTTGGCCGATCAGCAGTGGGGATCAACCGGAACATACAACTACCTTCAGATGGCAAAAGATCTCCTGAACGGTATGAACTCCACCAACGAGTTTAACTACAGTACCAACTACATCGGTATTGCTGATGATGACGGCACTTCAAACATGACCCGTACTTCTGACTGGATCATTGACCATTTGAGCACATTTGCTTATTTCGACGCGACACATGTCACAAAGTACACAGCTCTTACAAACGAAATTCACACCTTGCTCGGCAATGGTGCGATCTGTAATTCAAACACTGGACTTTTGCCTGGCTTCGTTAGCGGTACCAGTCCCAGCCAAGGCCCGGAAGATGCAACAGAGGCCGGTTATGGATACAATTCCTGCCGTGATCCGTGGCGTCTTTCAATGGCTTGGATGCACTATGGTGATGCAAATGCCAAGGCTGTTGCCGTCAGAACGGCTACTTGGGCAAGCGGTGTAGGTTTCGGTAACATCGTTGATGGTGGATATTCTCTGGCCGGTGCTGCCAACCAGCCCTCTTGGGGTAATGCTCCTTACGAGTACATGGGACCGCTCGCAGTTGCAGCAACTCTTATCGACCAGAACACAGCAAACGCTGCATGGTCTGTTTTCAAGACCGCACCGGCATCCGACGTTTTCGGTGACGGCGTGAAGCTCATGAGCATGCTCGCCATTTCTGGAAACTGGTGGAATCCGACAACCAACGGTCAGGTTGTAACAAACCCGACACTGACTATTACTCAAGCTACCGGTGGCACCATTACACCGAATCCTAACCAGACAACATTCACCAACGGTGCAACGGTAACTCTTACCGCAGCAGCAAACACTGGCTACGTTTTTGCCGGATGGTCGGGAGATATTTCCGGTGCGACAAATCCGTATACGCTTACGATGAATGCGAACAAGAACGTTTCGGCGGTGTTTAACCTTCAGGGAACATCTGATGATGTCAACTTCGCTTCCGACACAATCTACTCCAGCTGGGAAGGCGACACGATGGGCAATGTAACTCCTGCGAGTTGCACGATTGGTCCGATTATGCCCAACAACGGTGTCATAAACGGGAACTATGCTTTTGCTTATGATACCAACGGCTCAAACGGTTACTGGCTCAACTGTTCGATTGACGGTTCCCTTGCAGGATTGAACCAGGTTATCGTTACGTACACATCAACTGTTCCTGTGGAAATATCTCTTGGAACCACAGTTGGTGGAGTTGCCAATGACAACTGCCCACGTATCTATGACCTTCCTGCTGGAACCAACAAAACCGACACAGTGACTCTTGCTGAGTTCACAAACCCTTGGCAGACTTGGGGCGTTGCTGCTGCAGACACAGGAACACTTATTCTCGCAAATGATTCATCGATCGACTTTGCTCCGGTTCCGTCTGACAACAGCACCGAAAATGCTCCGATCACTGGAACCGTATCGATCTCCAAACTGCTTCTTCAGGGAATAACCCTGTCAACCGGAACCATCCATGTCGCCAATGGTTTCTCGAACATCCTTCCGAAGATCTCGGCGGTTGCTGGCAGACTTTCGCTGTCAATTCCTAAGTCCGGCATGTACCACGTTTCTGTCTACAGCGTTGACGGTCGTCAGCTCTGGAACCAGAACACCAAGCTTGAAGCCGGAACATCTATGATCGCAATGCCGAGACTCGCGAACGGCATGTACGTAGCAAAGGTGAACGGCGCGGCTGGCAGCTTTTCTGCAAGCCTTGCAATCACCCGCTAATTTCCGATCTGTTTTCACAAAGGCTCTCCGGTTTTCCGGGGAGCCTTTTTTTATGAAGAGCGAATGTATATCTTTGTTGACAAAAGACAGATTCCAAGGATGACAGATATTTGAGCCGGTTTACTCTTCATTCAGATTTTTCTCCAGACGGCGATCAGCCCGAGGCTATTTCGCAGCTTGTTGCCGGGCTCAAGCGTGGAAGCAAACATCAGACGCTTCTGGGAGTGACCGGTTCCGGCAAGACCTTCACTATGGCCAATGTGATTGCGCAGTCTGATTTGCCGGTGCTCGTGATTTCGCACAACAAGACTTTGGCGGCACAGCTTTACGACGAATTCAAAGCCTTCTTCCCCGAAAATGCCGTTGAGTATTTCGTCAGTTTCTACGACTATTACCAACCGGAAGCCTACATCCCGTCGTCAGACACCTACATCGAAAAGACTGCTGACATCAACGACGAAATTGACCGGTTGCGACTCAAGGCAACGGCTTCGCTCATGGCGAGAAAAGACGTGATCATTGTCGCCTCGGTGTCGTGCATTTACAACATTGGATCGCCGGACTCTTACGCGCAATCAAGCGTGATTTTCAAGGTCGGTGATGCGCTCAATCGTGACGAAATATTCCGGCGACTTTTCAAGATGCACTACAGTCGCAATGACCACGCATTCGAGCGCGGTGTTTTCCGGGTGCGCGGCGACATTATCGACGTGTTCCCCGGCTACGAGGATCACGGCATCCGTATCGAAACATTCGGCGACAGCATCGAACGCATCAGCAGAATCCATCCGGTGACCGGACAGGCAACCGACTTCCCCGATGCCGTGACGATCTTCCCTGCCAAGCATTTCGTGACCACTGGCATGACCATGAAAGAAGCCTGCGATCAGATCGAATCCGAGATGAACGAACAGGTCGCCATCTTCGAGCGTCAGGGCAAATTGCTCGAAGCGCAACGGTTGAAACAGCGCACGAAATACGACATCGAAATGCTTCTTGAAGTCGGTTATGTAAACGGTATCGAGAACTATTCGCGGATACTCGACAAACGCGAACCTGGCAGCCGACCGCATTCGCTGATCGAATTTTTCGGTGGGAATTTCCTTACGATCATCGACGAATCGCATGCGACCATTCCACAGGTTGGCGGAATGTACAACGGCGATCGCGCCCGCAAAGAAACGCTTGTGGAACACGGCTTCCGCATTCCGAGCGCGCTCGATAACCGGCCACTGCGTTTCAACGAATTCGAGGAACTGCTTGACAAGGTGATCTATCTCTCCGCGACTCCCGCCGACTATGAGCTCGAAAAATCCGGCGGGATAATTGTCGAACAGATCATCCGGCCGACCGGTCTTGTCGATCCGCCACTGCACATTAAACCCGCGCTGAATCAGGTTGATGATCTTGTGGAAGAATTGCGCGTGGCGGTGGCAAAGGGTCATCGTGCGCTGGTTACGACGCTCACGAAAAAAATGGCCGAAGATCTCAGCACCTACCTCGATTCACTCGACTTCAAGGTAAGGTATCTTCATTCTGAAATCGACACGCTTGAACGCCCGGAAATATTGCGGGCACTTCGCGAAGGCGAATTCGATGTGCTCGTCGGAATCAATCTTTTGCGCGAGGGACTCGACCTGCCGGAAGTTGCGCTGGTCGCTATCCTCGACGCCGACAAGGAAGGTTTCCTGCGTTCGACACGGTCGCTCATACAGATCGCCGGACGTGCGGCGCGACATGTCGAAGGCCGCATCGTGCTTTATGCCGACACCATCACAAAATCAATTGCAAAGACGATTGACGAATGCGAACGTCGTCGCAAAAAACAGCTTGAATACAACGAGAAACACGGCATAGTTCCGCAATCAACCAAGCGCAAATTCGGGCAACGGATGTCGTCTTACAAAGACACTGATCCGGAACTGCTCAACGCTGCCGAAGAACTTTCATCCTACGGAAACGGGAAGTCCGCAAAGAAGCACAAGCCAATGAACGAAAGCGAACGGAACAGGGCGATTGCGAAACTTGAGAAGGAAATGAAAGCGGCGGCATCGGCGCTGGACTTCGAACGAGCCGCAGAACTCCGTGATGAAATAGCCTCACTGAAAGGTCTGAAATGAGCGAGGAACTGATCCGCAAAAATCTGACTCGTACCGATGTGCCGGAGCTGGTTGTTTCGGCGCTGCGTTTCATTGCCGAGCGCGGCGAACTCGGCGATTTACCGGCGGTGGTTGCGCATACGCGAAGTCTGAACCAGTCGATACAGTCAACGGCGGTGGCAAGCGCGGTGGCGCTGATCCGCACACAACTTGCGCAAAATTTCGACGGTATCGACGAAGCGATGCGACAGAAATTGGTGCGCCTGCTTGAATCAATTCATCCAGGCGTCGTTGACGAGATAGCCCGCGACGCAATTTCTGGAAACGAGGCTTCGCGCCTGCGCAGTCTGCGTACACTCGCGCTCTTCCGCATGAATCCGCGCATACGAGAACTCATCAGCCATCAGGTGAAAGACCGCGATCCAAAGATTCGCGCCACGGCCGTTTTGCTTTTGGGTGGCATGATCGATCCGGGCGACCAGCATCTCGTCATTTCGCTTTTATCGGACAAAGACAAGCGCGTCCGCGCCAACACCGTCGAGGCGCTCGAAAGCCTCAACAATCCCAAAATGGCGCCGGTACTTATTCACATGCGCAAAGATCCGAACAACCGTATCAGAGGCAACGTCCTCAAAGCGCTTTATTCCCTCGGCCACAAATCAATAAAGGACGATATTCTCGATATGCTTTCTTCTGAAAATGACGGAATGAAAGCTTCCGGTCTTTGGGTCATTTCAAAGACACTCATCTCAGCACGGGAAATCGAAGACGCGGCGGGTGCCTGTTTGATCTCCGACACACGAATGGTTCTCGAAAACGCCCGACGTGCACTTCAGGCGATAGGAACTCCAAGGGCGGGTGGATTTTTGGAATACCTGACTTGAGGGCAGCTCTGTAAATTCACTTTCCACTGCGACCGGCTGCAAAAGTCGCATCCTTCGTTCCATTTTTCGTAGCAGAACTTGCATCTTGTGCAGCAGAAGATATTTCGGAGTCAGCAAAACTCTTTGTCAAAGAGGATCTCACCCAATGAGTCCATCTTTTCGTAGATCTGATTCATGGCGAGGACTATCACATAAACGTCACTCCACAGCTTTTGAAAGTAGATACATAGACATTCATCGCGTGCAATGAATAGAAAAATAGCACCATTGATTCCGACAAATCTCTTGAAATGGATCCATCGGGAATCTAACCTGCTTGTCCATTATAAAGGATTTGCGGTGCTGAATAAGTTCGGTAAACTCATGGATGACTCTCCGGCCGGACTTCGGAGATTAACACTTTTCCTTTACGCATTAGTTTGCCCGCCGTTTCTGCTTGTCTGTTTTTTTCAGGTCAATTCTTTCGTTGATATAATAGGATTTTTCGCAATTGTTGCGTTTATCCTATCGGCGATTATCTTGACTCTTATCCGCAAGAATCCACACGGAATCGACTGGGGTTTTGCTGGTGCTGTCGCTCCGATTCTCTGCTGCGGAATTGCCTTCTGTATTGACAAGGAAGCCGGTCTGGTATTTCTTGCCGTGCTCATGGCGCCGCTTGCATGGAGTGCGGTGATGTTTGAATTACCGGTTGTTATCGGGGCATGGATCACGGCGGTTCTGACGGTTGTCGCCTCGATCTTTTTTCATTCGCATAGTTTTTGGGCGACAGTCGGCGGAGCATTGGTATTTGGAGTGATTTCGTCTCTTGTGGCATTTGTGTGTTACGGAATGGCAAGCCGCCTGCGCAAAATGTTTGCCGAGCTGA
>CAIOZP010000110.1 GCA_903862805.1 uncultured Fibrobacterota bacterium | reverse complement strand
GCATAAGAATCCGCAGGAAGAGATTTTCATTTTTTGTAAAATGGCCCTGTGGGAAAGGTGGCGAACGTTCTTGTTGTTGACAAAGAAGTCTCTGAGGTATTCACGATAATCGAGATATTCGTAGATAGGTTTCATTGGTTCACCACAGATGATCCAGTTTTTCAACGCACGTTTTTGATCTAAACTACTATGCCTAATATACAGCGGCCAGTTTGGTTTAGCATCATATTTCACTTGAAAGTGTTTATAGTTTTATAAACACTTTCGGGATTAAAAATCATTAAACGGAAACTATTTCGGATTGAGCAAACGGCATTTTCCTGATCCGATGATTGAAAACGTGAGGCATTATTTGGGCTTGTCGGCTTGACCAGAGCATTTTACACCGAAATATTGGCACTTTCCTGTCAATAAATTCATGTAACGAATAATCCCCAAACACCTCTCAAGGCTTTGAGTGAGAAAACATGTCAGCGAATAATGCCTCGTCAACCTTGAAGTGTTTATAATTTCTAAAACGCTTTCTCTGTCGAACCGTCTCCAAACTGTTCTAATGTCGTTATATTATCTCCAACAAACTTAGGAGTAAACACTGTGTATGAAAGTGGAGCAATAGAAGACGGCAATGTGTTTGCCGGTTAGAAAGCGAAAAGAAGGGGAGATTTATGGATCAGGTAAAAAGGGAGCTGATTTCCATCGCATTGGAAGAGCATGAACAAATCTTGCCATGTGGAGGTCGGGACAGTTTTAGCAAGTGTTTCACCTTTTCAAGCGGATACCTTGTTTTCTGGTTTGATACACCCGATATGAGTACCCATGTCCTTTGGCGAAAGATCTCATAGATAATCAGGGATAGTTGCTTTTAGATTTTAAACCAATATTCTGGAGGGAATGATGATCAAGAGAATGATTTCGATGGCGATGTTCGGTTTGTTGGCATTGAATGCTGGCAATGCTTTGGCAGCTGCGGGAGATACTATTTCGCAAAACACTGGTCTCACCGTCATCGCCGACGGAGGCAAAACCTACAATATTGACAGCCTGCTCAATCAGAACAAGGTTCTTGTCATATACCAAACATTTGCTGGCTGAGGCTGCAACGCCTACGGTGTAGACGACAATGCGGTTTTCACGAAATTTGGCAATGACACTCAGGACGTGGTAATGCTTATGGTTGATGTAGCAAAGTATGACTCGAAACCAACTCTTGATGCTGCCTATCAGGCGTATGGAACAGTTCCTGTTGTTCCGTGCGTTCTTAGCACCGACAGTGGCAGCAATGCCGATTCATTGGAAGATCTTTTTATAGGCTATTCGGTGAAGAATTATTACGGATGGGGTGGAGAAGTCTGGATCCTTAGTCCGAACCGGACTTATACCAAAGCGAGTCTATATGATTCTACCAACCTGTCAAATTCAATTCAGACAGCTTTGGATAACCGCCCGGCTATTGCTGTCAGGCCGTCATTTTTATCCAATCGTAAAAACGAAATGGCGATTTGTTCGCTTACAGGGTCGAGGCTTGATTTCGATGTGCCGCAGAGTGGTCGATATGATCTCTCGCTTTTCAGTGCGAACGGCAGACTTGTCGGCATGAGGCATATCGATTGTCTGGCTGGAAGAAACTCCGCCGATATCGGCAAGGTTGCCAATGGGACATATATCGTGAAGGTCACCGGTTCTGCCGGTGCTGTTTCACGAGCCTGTTTTCTCGGTAGCGGGTGCTATAAACAGTCTTGCGTCGAGGTTTTTTGAATAGAGTCCTTTCGGTAACAAAGTTTCCGGAAGAGTAGGATGTCGATGATGATGCTGGTCAGGTTTGGGGCCCTTCCTCCAAAAAATGATCAGCAATTCACCGTATTCCGAAATTCCGGAAACGGGCCGAATGCAGGTCTCTTCGATGCCGATTGCCAATGGCCCGGTCGATTATGAAGATGTGCATGTTTAACAAGGAGAGATGGGTATTGCATTCGATCAACGGGAGTCCTCCGAAACTCCGACGCGCAGACAAACAAACCGGTGGTTCATCAGATACCTAAGTTGCATGACCGCCAGCAGCCATTCAGGATGATCCAGAAAGTCCTGACGCATAATTTTATGAGAATAAGAATGTCAATTAAAAAAGTCGCATCTTCCGTGAAAAAGGAGAACAGATGAAACAGATCGTCAGCGCAGGGTGTGGAATCCTGATGGGACTGTCAGGAATTTTTCAGGCGAATGCAAGTGCCAGAATTGATAACGCCATTTCGGGCGTAAATGGTACGGTCGTTACGTTTTCGGCAGACCAGTACAGAATGTCTCCTGTCAATATAAACGGAGATGCCTTTTCACAGCTAAGGATTGAGGGCCGGTATTCATATTCCTCGGTGAAAGGAGCGCCAGAACTCCCTTACGAGGTTGCCCGTATCGTTATCGGAGACAATACCTCTCCACGGCTTGAAACCGTGCAGGTTCACAGTCACCTTGTCGAGAATATCGGTATCAATCCCTCGAAGGGCCCTGCGTTTTCTGCGGAAGAGCTTGCGGCTATCCCGTACACGTTCGGCGATGTCTATCAACAAGACGCTTTCTATCCGACTGATCCTGTTACCGCCGGTTCCCCGTTCATCATGCGTGACGTGCGAGGCGTCGCTCTCAAGTACTATCCCTTCCAGTACAATCCGGTGAAGCGTCAATTGAAGGTGATCGACTCCATTACCGTAAGTGTTGTAGAGGATGCCGTCGCAAATGCGCCCAATCCCAAATGTGGAATTACTCGGGGCAGGTCGGCAGATTTCGAACGGATCTACAAGGATGCCTTTCTGAACTATGGCGGTTCCGGAAAGTTCCGGTCGGCCACAACACCGGTGCCGGACGGCGAGAAAATGGTTGTTATCGCACCCACAAAATTTATGGATGCACTCAAGCCCTATGTCGAGTGGAAAAACCGCAAGGGAATCCACTGTGAACTTATCGAATATACAGGCGTGAATACGACAGTTACCGGTGCTCGAAAAGATACCTCAATCATAAAAGATATTATCAAAAACAAATACGCCGAAGGTGTCAGTTACTTCCTCCTTGCAGGCGGCGACGTATCGATCCCTTCACTGTGGGAAGACCAATTTCCCGGGCCACCGAAGTCGGGTCAGCCCGACTCGCTTGGAACGCAGTCGGGAACAGATGATCCACGCTACGTCATGCTTGACGGAGACGATTATTACCCCGATGCCTTCATCGGACGTTTTCCGAGCGACTCATTGCCCCGTATGCAGGCGATGGTGAATAAGGCGATCAATTACGAAATGTATCCCGATACGACCGGGACATGGAATTCACGGGCGATCGGTTTTGCAAGCGCCAAAATCGATTCGACAACCATGGTGTACGACTATCAATGGTGTCAGGAAACCCTTGATACGCTTGCGGCGCACACCTATACCGATATCGTAAAAGTGTTTGACTACCCGACTCCGGCTACTGTACCCCAAGCCTACAGCGCATTGAATGCGGGTGCGAGCTGGGTCAATTACATCAGTGATGCGGGGGTTTACAACTGGGCAACACCAACCATCTCCACCCACGACATCGATACCCTGAAAAATGGTGCAAAGCTTCCCATCGTCATCTGTCTCGGATGCGAGACCGGGATTATAAATCAACCATACCAAAGCTATCCGATCACCGGTATATGGGACAGGTGTATGGCTGAGGCATTCATGTGGAATCCGAACGGCGGTGGTATTGTCTATCTCGGTGGAACCACGCTGATGCCGTGGACAGAACCGATCACCGCCTTCCGGGATATGACGACTCTTCAAGCACAGGGCGACTACCGTTCGATCGGTGCCATTATTGCAAATGGTGAAACGAATATGCTTTCAGCCGCAGAAAACTCTGTGGCTTCAGACCCGAAAAGTATTCGGGATTTGCATAACATGACGGCACTGATATGGGCGACCTACGGCGACCCCTCGCTGACACCTTTTTCGGCAACCCCGAATCAGCTGGTTCTCTCTTATCCCGCTCAAATATCGTCGAGCTTCACCGTATCCGGCCCGGCGGGTGCGTTGGTGTGCATCTACAGCCCCACCGACAGCTTCCTGAGCGCACAGGTGATCACGGGATCCAGCGTGACATTCGATATCTCGACCTGCACCGCCGAGACCGTGTATGTGACGGGTACGGAGCACAACATGGTTCCATATCTTGGTTCGATCAACTGTTCAGGGAATGTACCGATCTGCAATGCAGGAAACGCGAAGCATTTTGTCAACCGTATCGGGATGGTTTCGCGTGAGCATATCCAGGCCGAGCTTACCTCCGAAGGCTCCTACGATTTCTGCGTTTACTCGATGGACGGCAGGAAGGTATTCGGGCAGTCGGCGGCCATGAGGAGCGGCGTGCAGAACCTTGCTTGGAACGGACGATCACTGGCTCGTGGCACCTATGTCCTGAATATCAAGGGCTGTGGAGCCGCACTCAATAAACGATTCGTCATCATGTAAAAAGACATTGCGATAATAGCAGATCGGATCGGAATTTCCCTTCCCGTTCGATCTGCTATTTGTTTTTTGGAGGATTCAAATGCGCGTTTATGACCTTGTCCGCAACAGCAGCGGAATCACGATTCTCTATGTGATGGCGGCGCTGATTTTAGCCGTTTCAATCGGAGCCGCCCTTATGGGAATGGCCCGCGGAGAAGTCACAACTTCCGGTGATTATTCGGGTATGCAGTCAGCGGTTTTCGCGGCACGAAGCGGCTTGCTGTCTGCGCAGGCATTTTGCATAGATTCTCCGGCGGTTGCCGATTCGATATTCGCACATTACCTTGATTCAAACTATACCGGTACAGACAATGGTTGGTTCAGGGGAAGCGCAGCAACACCATTGGCCATTCCAAATTCTCAGGAGAAATATTCCGTAAAGATCGTCGGGTTCGATCAGACCAATTTTGTTGTTGCCCTTCAGTCCACAGGCTACGGAAAATGTGGAAGCAGAAAAGCGGTAACGGGATATTTTGCGCTGAACAATGTCACGACTAACGCAGTGGTGAACACTCCTAAAAACGCACTTTTTTTAGGCGGAGGAAACGGAGGATTCACCGCTTGCGGCCTTACCGTTAACGGTGCAACTTATGTGCATGCGCCATTTATTCAGGGAACAGCATTTCCCGCATTCACTGCCAACGGACCGTTTGTTCTAAGCGACAATCTTTCCGCCGGTGCCACAGATCCAACGGTCTTGAGCGGATTTTTGGCCAACGATGTTGCATATTTCGGCCGACCGGTTAAATTGACGCTATGCACCTTCAATAACAAAGTCATGTTCAATATGGATGTGCTGGGTTTTAATGGTCAAACCTCGACACACAATTCAATTTACTGCAATGACAATGTTCCAACCGGAACAAATCCCCAGAACGGATTCCTGCTTGGCGCCGAACAAACGGCTTTCGGACTTTCATCAAAAAGTTATGGCAATTCCTTCTGGTATGGCTGGAGCAACCCGGCGGCTCTTTCTTTGCGCTCGGCACCATATTTACCGGATAGCGCGCTTGGCATCTCTGTGAATGAACCTCCGGCGGTTACGATTGATCTTTCGGGCCTGTCACCGATTGCGTATGCTGTAAACGGGTATGCGTCAAACAATGTGATTCAGAATTACTGGATCAAATCTGGCGCCGACAACAAACGATACGGAGGCTTTGCCTTCATTACGGCAAGCGGCTGGGCTTCAAATTCAAACCCCGGCACGAACGGTAATGTCATCGTCGACATCACCAGTTTCAGCAGCGGAAGCGGTGACGGAACTGCTGCCAATGCGCTGACGACATCAGATTCGGGAACGGTGCTGGTATATATCGATATCGGTGCCGGAAATACAGGAACGCTCGATCTCGGAACACCATTCCGCGGGATGATTTATGTAAAATCCGGCAACCCAACGATCAGAATCAACGGCGGGGCGAATTCCATGAATGGTTGTATCTACTCATGCCCCGGCACCTCGCCAGCAATCGGCGGAAATGGTGGAGGAAGTCTCTCCGTAACGTGGAACGACAACATAATGAATGCGTTCCAAACGCTCAAGGTATTCGGCAATTCCGGATCTGGAACCGGCACTATCAACTGGAGCAATTTCAGCGGACTGACCCTCAAGAGCATCCTTTACTGAACTGCATACTACCCGGCGTCGGTTTTCGGATTGTCTCCCGCGCCCGTAATCCTTCTGTCTGAACCATGATTCAAAGAAGATATGGATGACCTCCCGTTCTTT
>CAIOZP010000109.1 GCA_903862805.1 uncultured Fibrobacterota bacterium | reverse complement strand
TGCATTTCGACATCCCCGACGATATTGACATAATGCGAAAAGCCAAATCGATCAATTCGATCTTGCCTCACGGTATCGCGCTTCACGATTTCCAAAAAGTTCCCGATGATTTTCATGCCCGATATTCAGCGCGGGAACGGCGCTATATCTACACAATTGCAAAACGGAAATCACCGCTGATGCAAGGTCGTTCGTGGTATGTTGGCTACCAACTCGACTGGGAGAAAATGATTCGCGAAGCCGACGCACTTCTTGGTCGTCACAACTTTACAGCCTTCTGTTCAAGTCGCACCGAAACCCTGAATATGCTCTGCGATGTCCGCGAAGCCAGCTTCAAAATCTTCGACAACCACGCAACTTTCACCATCGCCGCCGACCGCTTCATATACAAAATGGTCCGCTCGATTGTCGGAACATTGGTTGACATCGGGAGAAACGAGATAACCATGCCTATGAGCGAAATCATCACACTGAGAGATCGATCAAAAGCCGGAGAGACAGCACCGCCGGATGGACTTGTTCTTGATTTCGTTTCGTACGGCGATGAATTCGGCTTATGTTGATCTGCCGGATTCGTTCATAAAATTTTCTATCTTTGCCTTGACCTTCGATGCAGCGGTTCCGTCTGCATTCACGTAAATGAAATTTTTCGCATTTGTCAACTCGACCCTGCGAATGTCCGATGGATTCAAAGCCTCTTCTATTGCCCGCGCTATTCCTTCCGGCGAATCAACATGGACAAATGCGCCCGTAAGCCACGCCGATGCTTTCTCTGCAAGATGAGGTTCGCCGTCGGAGTGGCACTGGTTATCGTCAATGTCGTAGATGATTCCACAACGGCCCAATGCCAAAAATTCGTTGATCACACTTGATGCTTCGGAGATCATGGTGTCGGCGGCAAATAGATACGGCATGATGTCGTGAATGTCAGGCGGTACCAGATGCAGATTGGGGTGCCTTTTTGCAAGACGCTCGAAAACCCGATGCTGCTCATGCGGGGCATACTTTCCGTTCCAACTGTACGGATGAAGTTTCACAACCACGTTGTATCTGTCAAGCACATCGGGAAGCCCTTTCGCCACCATCGGAATCGAAGTCGGCTTGTAGGTCGGTGCATAAAGTACAATTGATTTGGCCGGATCAAGTGAATGCCGCTTCACAACCTCATCACGCGAATATGTTCCGTTGAAAAAAGTATCGAGTTTGGGGAAGCCTTCCATTATGACTGTTTCCCTTTTGTCAAGGCCATATTCGGTGAGCTTTTTCACACGATAGGGACCTTCGGCGCAAACGACGTATTGGGTTTCGGGTTGTTTTAGCAAATTGCGATAACGGAGCGTTTTGATGCAAGGGCCGTGATCGAGATTGACAAGAAGCGCATTGCCGTAACGTGAAGGATTCTTGAGCGTATCGCCACAAAACACAATATCAAAACCTGAATCATCCCTCGTTATCTTGTAACCGCGACCGAGGTAAAGCTGCTCCACTTCGGACTGCCTTGACACAAGGAGAATACCAAAACGGCGTTTCTGATTCGGACCCGCCTTGAGAAAAAGTTCGTAGCGCTCATCGGCAGCGTAGGCCTTTATAACCGGTTCCATACTCGGCCAATAATATTCCTGAACAATGTCGAAAAGCACTCTGATCTTTCGTGAAAGCGTCATTTCATAATTCTCCTTTTGACAATTGAGATGCAAAATACTCAGCGGTATTTCGGATCAATATCCTCCATCAGCTTTTCGGCTGATTCGGGATCAATCCCGTGTGAAACCAGTATGTTGAACTCGCGCTTGAGATAATCTTCGATCGGAATCCACTCGTCATTATAGCGAACCTGCTTGGTCCACGCACTGATAGTAACCATTTTCTCAAGTGAGATGATTTTCAATGCGTCGGAGATATGAGCGATAACAAAGAAATACATCAGCCAGATCACAAGTACCGAATACATGCGATTGATGAACGGAACCCACCATGGCACGCCTGAGTCTGGAGAAATCATGCTTCCAACAAATACCGCTACCGTGCAGATAAGAGAATGAATCAAGGTAAAGCGTCTGTTTTTATGCCGGAGAGTAAACGCAATGCACGGTGCATAAAGTATGCCGTCGGCGACACCAAGCGGTGTGATATGATCGATAAACAGAACCGCAGCAATCCAGACGAGGTCAAGGCTGTGATTCAGAATAGTCCGGATTCTCTTGCTATTCATTGCAACGATCCTGATCGAAACAACGCCCCAACTTCGGCCGCAAAATACGCCATGCCGCATCAATGTCTGTGGCATCGACATACATGGCTCCGGCGCAGGAATGTGCAAACCAGGTCACCTGGCGTTTAGCGTACTTGCGGGTTGCGTGTCGCATTTTGTCAAGTGCTGTTTTGGCATCAGATGTACCTGATTCCACATCGAACAATTCCCGATACCCGACACTCGTCATTGCCGGATGATTCTGAGTGACACCTTGTTCACGAAGCGAAATAAACTCGTCATAAAGACCGGCATTCATCATCTCCAACGCACGGAAATTGATACGATCGTACAGAATCTCTCTTGGCACAGTAAGAACTATCGGCAGGAAATCGAATTCCCGATCATGATTGACAGATGCGAAATTATCCGACACCGGCCTGCCGCTGGTTTTAGCTATGAACAACGCACGAATCACCCGCGGCAGATCATTGCTATTAATCCGCCGAGCCGCTTCTTCATCAATCGAAGCGAGTTCATCGTGTAATATTTGCGATGATGAATTTTTGATCCGCTCGAAACATTCCTGTCGGAATTCCTCCGAACCATTGACATCTGCAAATGAATTTTCGGAAAGTGCCTTGAAATAAAAACCAGTGCCTCCGCAAATTATAACCTGTTTGCCTTCTGCGACTTTTTGATGGATGATTCCCGCTGTGTCAATCGCGTAATCGTAAGCCGAATATTCCTGAGACGGGTCAATGATGTCGATCATGTGATGCGGAACAGCCATACGTTCAGCGATTGATGGCTTGGCCGTGCCGATGTCGAACCCGCGGTAGATCTGACGCGAATCGCAGGAAATTATCTCGCAGCCGAATTCCTTTGCGGCACGCATCGCAAGCGCGCTCTTGCCCGAAGCCGTCGGGCCGAGAATGGCCGGTATTTGCGAACTGCGGTTATTATTTGAGCGATCAACGGTCATGAAACAAGCCATTATGAATTCGTGATGAAATGCCTGCGCTCGGTCTCGGTATGTTCCGCATCAAGGTAATATCAGGAATTTGCCGGTTCTGGCGTGGGTATCAATGAACTGACCACCATCGGCTATGTAGAAATATGTTCCGGGTACAATCGTTGACGGCGGCCGCCAGGTAATCGTCCACTCGGTCGGATTCTTGGTGACGCTGGCGTTGAAGTTGTCGAGAACGGCAACTGTTCTGCCCGAAATGTCGCGTATTGTCAATCTCGAACCTGGGTTTATATGATCGAACACTATCTCTTTGTGCCTGGAATATGAAAACGGCATCGGATAAACAGTCATGGATTTGTTGTCGGGCCTAATAGACGGAGATGTGCCGAGATCAATGGCCGAAATACCCTGATCAGTGCCGACCCATAACGTGCCGGTCGCCTGGTCGTAGGTCATGCAGGTTATGTTGTTCGAGACAAGTCCGTCGGCCGTAGTTATGTAATAGGTGGAATCGCGATAAGCCGAAGCATAGGTAATGGCGCCTGAATTATCCACCGCAGTTACCGCCTTGACACGTGCGACACCGTTTCCGGTGGTGCCGATATACATCGCCGGGCG
>CAIOZP010000108.1 GCA_903862805.1 uncultured Fibrobacterota bacterium | reverse complement strand
TCCATATTTTCTTGCCAGGTTTAAGGGCGGGAGCCCTTCCATTCTTAAATGTCTTAAATTCTTATCACCATATAGCCCGTAAAATATTTTCGGACACAGGCAATCAAAAAAACATCCATAAAAGGGATCTGAAAATGAACATGCAGAAGATGATGAAGCAGGCGCAAAAAATGCAATCGCAGCTCATGAAAGCGCAGGAAGAACTTGCCAAGACCGAGGTCGAGGGAACGGCTGGCGGCGGAATGGTCAAGATCACACTTACCGGCGACAACAATCTCGTATCTGTCAAGCTCAACAAAGACGCGGTTGATCCCGACGATGTTGAAATGCTCGAAGATCTGATTGTCGCAGCCTTCAAAAATGCTCAGGAAAAAGTGCAGGAAATGAGCGGCAAGGCGATGGGTGGAATCACCGGCGGGATGAACATCCCCGGAATGCCGTTTTGATCTCTGCTGTCGAAGAGCTTGTCGAAGAACTCGCGGGACTACCGTCTATCGGGCGCAAAAGCGCGTGGCGACTGGCGCTTCACCTGCTTGAACGCCGCAGCGAAGATGTGTTCCGGCTTGCCGATACGATTCGCTCGGTGAAAGAGCGCGTGCTTACATGCTCCCGTTGCGGCAACTACGGCGAGACTGATCCGTGCAAGGTTTGTTCCGATACCAAGCGCGATTCATCGGTGATCTGTGTGGTTGAAAAACCGGTCGATGTTTTCTCGATGGAATCGCACGGACGCTTTCGCGGACTGTATCACGTTTTAGGCGGAGTGCTTTCGCCGATCAACGGAATCACTCCCGACAAACTTCGCATAGCCGATCTCGTCGATCGTGCGACGCGCGAAAAACCATCCGAAATAATTATTGCAGTCGGCGGCAGCGCCGAAGCAGAAACCACTGCGCACTACATAACACGAGTTCTCGAAAATACCGGCGTGAAACTGACACGGCTGGCGCGCGGACTTCCCGCAGGCGCGTCACTCGAATATGTTGATCCGGTTACACTGGTTCAGGCGCTCAACGAACGAACAGGAATTTCATACGGCCATCACGGCTGAAACAGGAGATACAATGCAGGCGATCACAAATTTTTTCAGGCGCATTCTGCCGACCTTTTTTTTCATCGGCTACCTGCCCGGAATGCCTGGCACTTGGGCCTCGCTTGCCGTTGTTGCCGGACTGTGGTACAACATGCCGCATGTTGCGCCGTACTTTCTTGCAGCAAAGGCACCGTTGGTTTTCCCGCTCTTTGCGGTCTTCACAATGGCAGCAATGGCCGTCTGTCGCGGGCCGAAAGAACTCTTCGGCGCAGAAGACCCCAAAGAGGTTGTGCTCGATGAAGTGGTCGGCCAACTTATCACTTTCGCATTCATTCCGCTTTCGATCACGACGCTGGTTTTCGGATTCCTGCTCTTTCGCTTTTATGACATTGTCAAGCCTTGGCCGGTTTATAGAATGGAAGAATGCGGTGACGGCGAAGGCATCGTGATCGACGATCTTGCCGCCGGTATCATGGCCAATGTGACGCTTGTTGCCATCATGTTTGTCTATCATCTTGTCAAGGCGAGAATCTCTTTGTGAGCTTAGCTCGGCTTGATTCTGTTGCACAAAATCTTTCCGAAACCCTTCTGAAAAGTGGCCTGACTATTTCGACAGCAGAGTCTTGCACCGGTGGACTTATCGGGTCGGTGCTGACAGAAATTTCCGGTTCATCCCGCTGGTATGTCGGCGGCGTAATTGCATATTCAAACGACATCAAAAAAAACATTCTCGGTGTTCCACAAAAGATTCTTGATGATCACGGAGCCGTAAGCTGCGAGTGTGTTGAAGCGATGGCAATCGGTGCGGCAAAGGTCTGTGGTTCCCGATTGTCCGTTGCCATTTCAGGAATAGCCGGGCCAGATGGTGGAACAGCGGGAAAGCCTGTCGGGCTTGTGTGGACGGCAATTTGTCTGGACGAAATTGTCGAATCGTTCAAGGATGTTTTTGATGGAGATCGGCAGACTGTTCGTGAAGATGCCGCGATAAAACTGCTTGAACGATGTCTCGAAAGGATTTCTCGCCAGTAAAGCGAGGATCAGATTCCTGATGCCGCTCTCAATTCATTCGCAATTCCCGCAACCGCCGAAACCCGATCTGCCGATTTCATGAAATGCTCGCCAATGAGAAATCCGCGATAGCCCGCATCAAACATTGATCTGGCAGAACTCGGTGAATCAATTCCTGACTCGGCAATACGAACGACATTGTCTGGCAGTTTTTCACAAAGCTTTGCGGCGGCATCGAGGTCTGTCGAAAAGTCGCGGAGATTTCGGGCGTTTACTCCCACCGCATCAACCGGCGCCAATTCCGTTTTGTCAAGCTCGTCTTCGCCGTGAATCTCAAGAAGAGACTGAAGCCCGAAGCCATGAGCGATATCCGCAAAATCTTTTATCTGTTTCTTTGATAAAATTGACGCGATGAGAAGAATTGCATCGGCACCCATTGCCCAAGCCTCTTTGATCTGATATGGATCAACGATGAAATCTTTCCGTAAAACCGGAATGTTCACACCTGCCCGAACCGTGCGAAGATGCGCTTCGTCGCCCATGAAAAAATCCGGCTCGGTAAGGCACGAAATCGCGGTTGCTCCACCTCGTTCATATTGAAAAGCAATTTCGAGAGGACGATAATCCTCAAGCAAAATGCCCTTGCTGGGCGAGGCTTTTTTACATTCGGAGATAAGAACAAACGGCATGTCTATCGAAAACATTTTGCACGGTGCGGTTGCTGTCCGTTCAAGCCGAGCTTCCGGCATAAGGGCTTTGGCGGCGGCAATTCGCTCGAGTCTTTTGGCGACTATCTTTTCAAGAATATCCATTGATCTTCTCCTGCGGCTGGAAAAATATGTGGCCGGCCGAATGCGACACCATCAAAATGTTCCCGACAGCGATAATGCGGCACTTTTTTTTGAGAATGATGCGCCTACCGTCCACGACGATCCGAGCGTTCTTGTAAGAGCAAATGCCGAGACGCTGCCGATCACGGCTCCGGCAATTACATCGTGCGTATAATGCCAATGCGTGACGACACGACTCACGCCAACGTAGGTCGCGAGCAGGTATGCGGGAATTCCGTAACGCCAGCCATATCGCTTTCGCACAAACTCCGCAGAGGCAAAAGCGGCAGTGGTATGACCCGATGGAAACGAATGGTCGTCAACCTTGTTCGGGCGCGTTTCGTGAACGGTGTATTTCAACCCGTAGGTGATGCCTGTGGCGAGGGCTTCGCTTCCGACGAGTTGCAAGGTTCCGCGATAATCTTTTGCACCGAAGGTCATTCCGGCGGCGGTCAGTGGCATTGCAACCTCAAGTATGTCGCCGGATTTTTCTATCGCCGGAAGTGCGTCGAATGCCGATGCACTTGCAGTCATCATTAATATTGCCGACAGGGCAATCCTGCGAATTATGCACTTCGTCATTCTCTTCTCCTGTGCCTCAATGCTGAACGCAAAGAGTCTGTTGAAATTTCATCAAGATCCAATTCTATAAAGGCGCGACCGATGTCGGATAGGTAGTGCGCATCAGAGCCGCTGATCACCGGATAATCAGCCGCAATGGAACGATCAAACAAGGGATTATTCACGGCATGAGATGAAAGTTCCACCGCGTCGTAGTCGTTGCGGTCGAGAAATCCGAGCTGCGAAATCACGCTGAACACCGGCCGGTCGATATGTGCCGGAGCGCAAAGTCCGTTGCGAAAATGAACCTCCGCGAGAATTTCGTTGATCGGGGCGCTGGTTGCCTGACCCAGATAGCGTGGCACTTCGTTTTCGATTTCCTCGAACTCGTTTACAACCACTTGATCGCCGAGCTTTTCGGGGATATTTCGGATGTCTAACAGACGATCATAGATCCATCCCGAAAAGCCAAGCGCCGTTTCGACATTATCAAACAGACAAAGAAGATGAGCCTCTTCGCTCGAGCAGACTTCGAGGCCCGGGATAAAAATCAGTCCGAGCTTTTTTGCTGCCCGCTCAGCCGCTGGGCAATTTTCTGCACTGTTATGATCACAAAGAGCAAAGCCGGAAAGTCCGTGCTCCTTCACCTTCGCCGCAATAGCCGAAGGCGACATTTCGAGGCTTCCGCAAGGCGAAAGGCAGGAATGAATATGCAGGTCGAGTCGATGAATCATGAACACTCGACTCGGATGTATTTTCGGCTCAAACAACTAAATGAATTACTAATAAGGATTGATCTTTTCATGAGTCTCAAAAATCGTGACATGTATCTGAACCCGCTTGAAGAACGTTATTCCTCGCGCGAGATGCTCCGCATTTTTTCGCCGGACTTCAAATTTACGACATGGCGCAAGCTCTGGATTGCACTGGCCGAAGGGGAGAAGGAACTTGGCCTGCCAATTTCCACCGAACAGATTGACGAAATGCGAGCGCATATCACTGACATCGACTACGATCTCGCCCGTGAAGTCGAGTCAAAAGTCCGCCACGATGTCATGGCTCATGTTCACACTTTTGGCGCGGTTTGCCCGAAGGCGATGCCGATAATTCACCTCGGTGCAACGAGCGCGTATGTTGGTGACAACACTGATCTCGTTCAGATGCGCGAGGGGATGCGTCTAATCATCCGCCGCATGAATCCGCTTCTTGCGGCGCTCAAAAAGTTCGCGCTTGACAACAGAGAATTGGCCACGCTCGGCTTCACCCATTTCCAGTCGGCGCAGTGTACGACCGTTGGCAAACGTGCGTGCCTGTGGGCTCAGGATCTTACAATAGATCTCGACGAGATGATTCGTTTCGAGAGGGAACTTCCTTTCCTCGGCGTAAAGGGAACCACCGGAACACAGGCGAGTTTTCTGTCCCTGTTCGACGGTGATCACGATAAGGTCAAACGCCTCGACAACACTGTCGCGCTAAAAATGGGCTTTGCAAAACTGCTGCCGGTTTCGGGTCAGACATACACAAGAAAGATCGACTATTCGGCGGCATCCATTCTTTGCGGACTCGCGCAGACTCTACATAAGATCGCAAATGATGTGCGCCTGCTTCAGCATCTCAAGGAGATCGAGGAGCCATTTGAAAAAGGGCAGATAGGTTCTTCGGCGATGGCTTACAAGCGTAACCCCATGCGTTCGGAGCGCATCACCGCGCTGGCTCGCTACATAATGAGTCTTGCCTCGTCGCCCGCGATGACCGCCGCAGAGCAGTGGTTCGAGCGAACTCTCGACGATTCGGCGAACAAGCGACTTGCGATTCCCGAAGCATTTCTCGCCGCCGATGCCGCGCTGATCATTGCGCTTAATGTTTGCGATGGTCTCGTCGTTTATCCGCAGGTGATTGCCAAGCACCTTCGCGAAGAACTGCCTTTCATGGCAACCGAGAATATTCTTATGGCCGCTGTTAAAGCAGGTGGAGATCGTCAGGTTCTGCACGAGGCGATCCGCGTTCATTCGATGGAGGCTGCCAAGGCCGTGAAGATGGAAGGCAAGGTCAACGATCTTCTCGACCGCATCGCCGCTGATCCGGTTTTCGGCATGAACCGCGCCCAAATTGACGAGGTGCTTGACATCCGCGAATTTGTTGGTCGCGCGCCAGAGCAGGTCGATGAGTTCATCGCCGAAGTTCTGAATGGTGCCATCGAAAAATCTGGAGAATATGGCGTCGCCGATTCGGTGAAACCGGTGGTGTAAGGCCGCCGGAATCCTTGTGATTTAGGGTCGGCCTTTATCCTCGCAATTTCCGCCTTTTCCAGATCAGATAAATAGCCGGATAAATTGCGAGTTCCATCAG
>CAIOZP010000107.1 GCA_903862805.1 uncultured Fibrobacterota bacterium | reverse complement strand
TTAGCGGGTCTAAGGGCTGGCTAAGCCCTTCCTTCTTCTCTCTTCTATTTGCTTTCCTAATTAGTATCTCCCGAAAAATACTTTCCCGGAACACAGCCCGACGCGGCGAAAGTATTTTCTCCATTCGCCTCCCCGTGAAAACGGAATCAACAAAAATAATCAAGGAGCGGAGCAATGCTCGGTCGCGTTGCATCAGTGATGTTGGTGGTTGCAGTCTGTTCGCAGGCGGCACTGTTGTCAGAGACACCGGCAAAGAAGATTTCGCCGGCACTTGTCATATCCGACGAATCGGCGCTTAATCCGAACGAGATGATCGCCGATCCGACAGGCCTGCTCGAAACGGTCGATGCCGCCGTGACTTTGCAGCCGGGATTTCGTCACCTCAAGCTTCATGAGGACGGAATGAGCGACTCGATTCACGACCTCAATGCATTTTCGCTGCCGATAACATTGGCCGATCCGAACCGGCTGATTTTCGTTCCGCATTTTTCGTTGACCGGAACGAAGGTTGATACTTTCCAGACCGGCTCGACATCGTCTTTGACGACGAAGAATCTGTCGGGAAGATTCGGCTTGACCATCGTGGCGCAGACTCATCCCAAAACGTTCCGCTTTGCGGCCGATTTGAATGGAATGGTTGGGGCGGTGAAATATGACGGACTTCAGGGTACGCTTGCAACTGATATAGGAAAGCGTATGCACTGGGGAGTGCCGAGCTTGGGGATATACCTTGGCAGTCAGCCGGGGAAAGTTGCTCGGTTTACTGTGTTTGTCCGTACCCGGCTCACGATTGACACCCTGCAACAGTTGCAAGATTCTGCCAAAGAATCGTTCAGCGAGCTTGTCCTTCCGTCTATCGGCTTTGATCTCAATATCGGCAAAAAGGATTTCCCTGTTGCCAGCACATTCGGCTGGGCTTTTTCGAGAACCAATTTCACTACAAGTGGCAACGATGTCCGGAATGCGCACACTGTCATGGGAGATAACTCTCTTGCCAATCATAGTGCTGATGCTGATGCAATTGTTGGCGACTCCATTTCGTGGCGTTGGCAGACAATCGGAAAAATTCCGATTGTCGACATTCTTGTTTTCAAACCGGCGATGATGATGTCGTATTGGCACGGTCGATATTCGCAGTTCACGCCACAGAGCGACAATCGTCCGTACGGATACGGTCCGGAAGTTGCCGGTACCAAGTGGGAATACGCGAGCTACCGCCTTGGATTCGGAATCGGTGCATCGTTCCGCAACTACGCCGATATTGGAGTCGAATATTCGCGCGGTTTTGTGAGAGATGTTGTCGACAGTTCGATCCTTGCTTTGTCCAAGAATTATCCGGCGAGCAACACTTACTCATTTACACCTGACGATAAAAAACCCGGATACGGTCGCTTTGCGGTAGCCGCCAAAACAGATGTCGGCAACTATGTTCCGGCACTTGCGAAGTCGGTGGATTTTACTTTTGGCGTGGACTTCATGCACTCGAAAGAAAATTCAATGGATCTGTATGCAACCGGTATTGAGCAGAATTTTTCCGGCCTGATTCCTGCTCCAGAACTGCAATATCAAGGAGGCAGACCCACACAGATTGACCGCTATATCTCATGGTACAAGGCATACCTGCATGATGTAACAACCAACCGCTTCGGCATTAAACTTGGGACATCTTTCTTAGAGAAACAGCTTGCGCTTGATTTCTCGCTTGGCTTCCTGACGCGTAAGGTTGAGGCAAGTCAGGGCGCAACGGATCCGGAAATTGATGTGACACGAAAAGGCTTCGAATGCGGAATTGATTTGACGTATTGCAAGTTTAAGTTTTAACGGTAAAAGAGAATTTAAGAATTAAAAATTAAGAATGGAAGGGCTTCCAGCCCTTAGACCTGGTAAGGAAGATGTGACCATAAAACCCCGTCGCAAAGCTCCGCCCCCTTTCAAGGGGGCTTTGTAATGCGAGGGC